>JBBRUO010000166.1:0-10734 GCA_038247725.1 Gemmatales bacterium | reverse complement strand
GCCCTTTCGGGCGACTCGCCGTCGCGCCCCCCGCTGCGCGGCGCGCCCACCGGTTCCCCGCCCCCCCCCGGGGGCCCCCCACGGCTCGCCGATCTTCCTCATGAGGTGCCGGTCGATTGGTGCGGTTCATGTGAGCGTCGCGTTCCCGCCGGCTCGCAGGGCTTCCAATTCGTGGAAGAAGCGCAACTCCGCGCCGTTGCTGCGGAGGGCGGTGCGGGCCTCGCGGACCAAGTTCATGCAGGCTCCCAAGAGCAGCGCCACGCCCACCGCCGCGAACACCGTCGGCACCTCCACCAGGTGACGGCCGGTGACGGAGTCGATGGCGATGAGCAGACTGGTCGCGGCGAACGCGCTGAACGCCAGGTACAGCATCGTCACCGCGACGGAGGCCCGGTCGCTCCGCCACTGGAGCCGGCGGAGGGATTCAATCGCGTGCTGCCGCCGGAGTTCCGGATAGTCAAGCAACTCGTCGCCTTTCCGAAGCCGGTCGCAGAGGGCTACCAGTTCGCGGATGCGGTCCACGATTCGCCCGATGCGGTTGACGGTGGACAGGATGAGCGATCCGGTGGCCGTCAGGAACAGGGCCGGGGCGAGCATCGCCGCCACGGTGGCGTAGGTCGTCGGGATCATACGGGCCAGAATTCCTCCAGACGGCTCGGTCGGCCTGGACGACACGGGGGGGCGCGGCAACCGGCGGAATCCCGTGGCTTCCAACCGTCGCCCCCGGCGTGCTACAATACTAGCCTTGCTCCTCCGTCCGACTCACCCCGGATCGGTCTCATGCGAATACTCGGCCTACTCTCCCTCGTCACGCTTTCGGCGGCGGCTACCGGCGCGGAACGTCCGGTCACGTTCGAACGTGACATTCAGCCGATCCTGACGCGGGCCGGGTGCAACGCCGGCGCGTGCCACGGTAAGGCGCGGGGGCAGAACGGGTTCGCCCTGTCGTTGCTCGGCTTCGACCCGGAGTTCGACCACGCCGCCATCGTGAAAGAAGGGCGCGGCCGGCGTCTGTTCCCCGCCGACCCGGATAGCAGCCTCTTCTTGCTCAAGGCGAGCGGCACGGTACCCCACGGCGGCGGGAAGAAACTGCCGATCGGCTCGGCGTGGTATGAACAGGTGAAACGGTGGATCGTCGCCGGCACCCCGCGCACCCCGGCCGACGCGCCGCACCTGACGAAAATCACCGTCGCACCGTCCGAGATCGTCGCCGCGTTCAAACTGGCCAAGCCGCTGGGCGTGACCGCGCACTACTCGGACGGCACCACCGAGGACGTGACGAAGTTGGCCGCGTTCCAGTCGAACGACAGCGGGTACGCGGCCGTGGACCCGACCGGCGTCGTCCAGGTCGGCACCATCGCCGGGGAGGCCGCCGTCACCGCTCGGTTCGTGGACAAGTTCGCCGTCTGCAACGTGCTGATCCCGCTGCCGGGGACGGTCGATGCGGCGGAGTACGCCAAGTTGCCGCGGAACAACTTCATCGACGGTCACGTCTGGGACAAGCTGCAACGGCTCGGCCTCACTGCTTCGGAACCGGCCCCGGACAGCACCTATCACCGCCGGGCGTTCCTCACCGTGATCGGCCGCCTGCCGACTCCGGAGGAGACCCTCCAGTACCTCGGCGACACCGACTCGAAGAAGCGGGAGAGGCTGATCGACCGGTTGCTCGCGCGCCCGGAGTACGCCGACTTCTGGGCGAACAAGTGGGCCGACTTGCTGCGGCCGAACCCGTACCACGTCGGTATCAAGGCGACCTTCACCTACGACCAGTGGATCCGCGAGCAGTTTCGCGACAACGTGCCGTATGACCAGTTCGTCCGCGACCTGATCACCGCGCAGGGCAGCACCTGGAAGAACGGCGCGACGGTCTTCTACCGCAACCGCCGGGTGCCGGAGGAACTGGCCCCGATGGTGAGTCAGTTGTTCCTCGGCGTCCGCCTGGATTGCGCGAAGTGTCACCAGCACCCGTCGGAGAAGTGGAGCCAGAAGGACTTCTACAGTTTCGCGTCGTTCTTCAGCCGGATCGGGCGGAAAGGTACCGGCATCTCGGCCCCGATCTCCGGCAGTGAAGAGGTGATGTACGTGAAGGAGTCCGGCACGGTGAAACACCCGCTGACCGGCGACGTGTTGCCGCCGACACCGCTGCTGGGCGAGCCGCGCGACATCCCCGCCGACACCGACCCCCGCGCGGTGCTGGCCGATTGGATCACGTCGAAGGACAACCCGTTCTTCGCCAAGGTGATCGCCAACCGGGTGTGGGCGGACCTGATGGGCCGGGGGCTGGTGGACCCGGTGGACGACCTTCGCGACACCAACCCGCCGAGCAACCCGGCCTTGCTGGCGGCCCTGGCCGACGACTTCCGCAAGAACGGCCACGACCTGAAGAAACTCATCCGCGTCATCGCCACGAGTCACGCCTTCGCGCTGAGCTCGACGCCGACCGACCGCAACGTCGGTGACACCCAAAACTATTCCCGCCGCTACCGCCAACGACTTCGGGCCGAAGTGCTGCTCGACGCCGTCTCGGACGCCACCGGGATGCCGGAGTCGTTCGACGCGATGCCGGCTGGGTCGCGGGCGATGGAGGCGTGGACGGTGCGGTTCGACTCGAAGTTCCTCGACAGCTTCGGCCGCCCGGACCCGAACCAGGACCCGCCGTGCGAGCGGACCACGGGTACCACCGTGGTTCAAGCCCTGCACCTGATGAACGCGCCGGGATTGGCCGCGAAGATCACGTCGGACGAGGGGCGAGCCGCGCGACTGGCCGCGAGCAAGAAGACGCCGGCGGAAATCGTGGAAGAGTTGTACCTGCTGACGTACTGCCGAAAGCCGACCGCCGACGAGCGCGCCGCCTGCGTCGCCGGCTTCGAGAAGAAGGACGCTACCCGCCGCACCGCCACCGAAGACCTGATGTGGGCGCTGATCAACACGCCCGAATTCGTGTTCGCGGATTGAGGTGGTAGAATCTCTCAAGGTAACAGGTGGGGAAACGAGTGGAGCCGCCATGACGCACTGGCCCGAACTGACCCCGGAAATGCTTCGGCACCTTCCTCAATCGCCGAACGGCATTCCGCCGGTTCTTCATCCGACGTGCCGAACCCCTTCCGACGGCTGGAAGCGGTGCATCGATTCCTTACTCGCCATCCGGGATTTGGAGGACGACTGGGACGGGCAAGGAACCCCCGCGCCACCGCCGGAGGTTGTGGATTCCGCGACGATCCTCGCCGTCCTGCTTCGACGCCACGGAATTCGCCCGCCGACGGTCACTGTCCAAGGCTTGTATGGCGACGTTGCCTTCGAGTGGCAGTGGCCGGATCAAACGTCTCTGACGCTCGAAGTGACCGAGCCGGCCTCGGCGACCCTAAACCGCGTGTCGCGCGAGGGGAACGTCACCGAATATCCGATGCTGGAACTGGCCGCCACCGCTTGACACGGGATCGGATCGATGACACCCGACTTCGAACCGGTTGCGCCCGACGAGTTCCTGATCCGCTGCGTCTGGCGCGATTACTACGATCCTGCGGTTCCGGTGCCCGTTCTGGCGCGTGCCTTCTTGCCCCGGAAAGACGAAACAGACGGCATCTCGGTCTTCCGACTCGCTTGCGTGAGTACCGCCGAAGATGTGTTAGCGGTATTCGCGGCGGATAAGCGAGATGGATACGCCCTGGCACTTTTGCCATTCGCGGTGCTGATCGGGATGGGGCTGACTGTAACCCCTGCCTCGATCTCGACCGTCGCCGGCCACGCCGTTATTCAGGAAATGAACGTGGATCGTTGCAAGGCCGACAAGAAATGGTGCGACGGTATCCGCCAGCAACTGGCCGTTCTTGCCTCAATGAACGTGATTCGCCTGCCGAAGTGATAACCGCTCCCACCCCCAACGGCACCCTTCCCATGCCTACCCAATCCACTCCCCGCCGCGACTTCCTGCAACTCGGCCTCGGCACGCTGCTCGGCGGCGGGCTGGCGTCCGCCCTCCGCGCCCGCGACCCGGAACGGGCCGCGACGGCCGAGGCGAAGGCGTGCATCCTCATCTGGATGGACGGCGGGCCGACGCACTTCGAGACGTTCGACCCGAAGCCGGACGCCCCGGAGGAGTTCCGCGGCGAGTTCAAGACTGTTGCCGCCAAGACGCCCGGCGTGTTCCTCTCCGAACACATGAAGCAACTCGCCGGCATGTTCGACAAACTGGCGATCGTGCGGTCCATCCGCCACGACCAGGGCAACCACGGGGCCGGCAACCACTACATGATGACCGGCGCGCCGCCACGAATCCCCGTCGGGTGTGGGGCGTTCGTCAGCTTCCACCCCAGCCTGGGGTCGGTGGTGGCGCACGAGAAGCCGGCTCCCGTCGGCCTGCCGTCGTACTTCAGCCTGCCCAGCATGACCCGCTCCGGCGGGCCGAACTTCCTGGGTGCCAAGCACGCCCCGTTCGTGGCCGATGGCGACCCGAACAGCGCCGGCTTCCGCGTCCGCGACGTGGCCCTGCCGACGGGCATCACCGAGGGGCGGTTCGCGGATCGCGGGTCGCTGCGCGGCGACGTGGACCGGTTTCAGCGGTTCCTCGACAAGACCGCCGGCGACCCGGCCGTCGCGCTCGACGAACACTACCTGCAGGCGAACGAACTGATGCGGTCGAAGGAGGCGCAGGCCGCCTTCCGCATCGGCGACGAACCGGCCAAGGTCCGCGAGCGGTACGGTCGCAACAGCTTCGGCCAGCGGGCGCTCTTGGCCCGGCGGCTGGTCGAAGCCGGGGTGCCGTTCGTCACCATCAATGACGGCGGGTGGGACCACCACTCGGACCTGTTCGACGCGCTGCGGAAGCGGCTGCCGACCTGGGACCAGACCGTCGCCGCGCTCGTCGGCGACCTGGCCGATCGCGGGATGCTCGAATCGACGCTGGTGATCGCGCTGGGCGAGTTCGGGCGGACGCCGAAGATTTCGACCCTGACGGGGCAGAAGAAACCGGGCCGCGACCACTGGGCGAACGCCATGAGCGTGCTGTTCGCCGGCGGCGGCATTCAGGGCGGGCAAGTGGTCGGGGCGACCGACCGCAAGGGGTACGCGGCGGTCGAGCGGGTGCTGTCGCCGGAGAACTTCGCGTCCACCATCTACCGCAAACTCGGCATCGACCCGGACAAGATGCTGTACACCCCGCAGGGCCGGCCGTCGCACATCGTCAGCGACGGCACGCCCATCAAGGAGTTGATGGGGTGAAAACATTCCTACTTGCTCTTCTGCTGTTAACCCCGCTATCCGCCGCGCCGCCGACTGTCACCACATTGACACCGAGTGGCGGGGCGCGCGGTGCCACGGTGGCCGTGACCGCCACGGGTACCTTCGACACGTGGCCGGTGCGGGTGTGGTGTGGCACGCCCGGTGTCACCGCGAAGGCCGAGAAAACCAAGGGGAAGTTCAGCGTTGCTGTCGCCGCCGATGCCCCCCTCGGGGTGACGTGGCTGCGGTTCCACGACGACACCGGCGCGAGTCCGCTTCGCCCGTTCGTCGTCGGCGGGTTGCCGGAAGTGAGCGAGACCGAGCCGAACGACGACGCGAAGGCGGCTCCCCTGGTCGCACTTCCCACGGTGGTGAACGGCGTGCTTTCCAAGACCGGCGATGTCGATTGCTACACGGTGAAGGTGGCGAAGGGGCAAACGCTGGTCGCGTCGCTCGACGCCAACCGCACCCTCCGCGCGCCGATGGACGCGGTGCTGCAAGTGGTCTCAGCCGACGGTAGTGTCCTCGAACAGAACCACGACGCCCGCGACCTCGACCCCGAGGTCGCCTTCACCGCGCCGGCGGACGGCACGTACTCCGTGCGGCTGTTCGCGTTTCCGTCGCAGCCGAACAGCACCATCCGCCACTTCGGCTCCCCGGCGTGCGTGTACCGCCTGACGCTGACCGCCGGCGAGTTCGTCGATTTCGTCACGCCACTGGCGGTGGAACACGGGAAGGCCGCGACGCTGACGCCGCACGGCTGGAACTTGACGGCCAAGACGGCGAAACTCGGCAAGGCCGACGAGTGGTTTGGTGTGGCCCACCCGGTCGCCGTGGCCCGCGAACCGCACCCGTGCTTCGACCTGACCGGTGGCAGTGACGATCCGCTGTCACCCCCGTTCACGGCGACCGGGCGGGTGTCGAAGGCGGGCGTCGCTTCTGTCCTCCGCGTGACGGCCACGGCCAAGAAACCGCTCGCGATACGCCTGGAGTCCGCCACCCTGGACCTGGCACTGACGCCGGTGCTGCGGGTAACGGACGCCGGCGGCAAAGTACTGCTTCGCGCCGAGCCGGCCAAGCTGAACGGCCCGCTGGAAACCACCTTCACCCCGCCGACGACGGGCACGTTCACCGTCGAAGTTCGCGACCTGTTCGGGTCCGCCGGCCCGCGCCACGTCTACCGCCTGCGGGTCGCGCCGCCGGTCCCGGATGTGGACGCGACCGTCGCGGCGGATCGGTTTACCGTCGCCGTCGGCACGCCGCTCGACATCCCGATCACGGTCGCCCGCACGGGCGGCTTCACCGGCGACCTGATCCCGTTCGTGGAAAGGTTGCCGGACGGCGTGACCGCCGCACCCGCTCCGCCGCCCGCCAAGCCCGATCCGAAAACGGTCGTCCTACGCCTGACGGCGACCAAGGCCGACGCCGGCGGATCGATCCGCATCGGCGTGATGAAAAAGGGCGATGCCTCGTTCAAACGGGTAGCGACCGCGGCCGTGCCGGAGTTCGGGCAGACGACACCCGACGTGTGGCTGACGGTGACGGACGCGAAGAAGAAGTGACGGATCCGGCTCACCGTGGCCGGACTCCTCCTCCACACCCGTCGCTCACGCTTCCGGCTCGGAGCGCGAGGTCCACGCGCCCAGCGTCCACCACGCCTGGGCCAGCGCCAGCAGCCACTGCACGGTGACGCCCCACAGGTACGTGATGTGCCACCGGCGGAAGGCGATGTCGTCCGTGTCGTCGGCGTCGAGGATGGCGTCGAGTTCGCGGTGAACCAGCGCCAGCCCGCCCAGCAGCAGCAGCGACACCAGCCAACCGGCGAAGCGGCGGCGGGCGCGACGCCGCGACGGGTCGCGTTCGGCCAGCAATTCCCAGGCGTATAGCAGATGCCAGCCGAGGCCGAGGATCGCCAGCCAGTTCGTCACCTGTTGCGTCACCAGCCCTTGCAGGAACGCGCCGTGCAGTTCTGAGCCGACCGGCACCACCACGCCGGCGTAGAAGACGAACCCGCCCTGCCAGCACAGGAATGCCTGGAACACCAGAAAGCGGCGGAGGCGGGTGGGCATTGTCAGATCCACGTCTTCCACTTGAACCAGATGAAGGCCGCGAAGCCGGTAAGGGCCATCAGGCCGAGGGCGAACGGGTAGCCGTAGTTCCAGTCCTTTTCCGGCAGGACGGCGAAGTTCATACCGTACACGCCGGCGATCAGCGTCATCGGCAGCACGCCGGCCGAGACCATCGTCAGCACCTTCATGATCTCGTTCAGCTTGTTCGACACGGCGGCCAGGTGCGACTGCATCAGGTCGGACACCATCTCGCGGGCGCTCTCCACCAGTTCGGTATACCGCACCAGGTGGTCGTACACGTTGCGGTAATAGGCGATCTCGCGCTCGTCCACCAGTTCGAACTCGCCGCGCGTCAGCCGGGCCAGCACCTCGCGCTCCAGGATGAGCGTCTTCCGCAGGTACGACACCTCCCGCTTGACGCTCAGCAGTTCGGCCAGCACGTCCGGCGTCGGCGTCCGGAACAGCTCGGTTTCGAGGTCGTCCAGCCGCTCGCCGATGGCGTCCACGACCGGCGCGTACTCGTCCACGATGCCGTCGAGGATCAGGTGGAACAGGTAGTCCGGCCCGCGCCGCAGGTTCTGCCCGTGCCGGGCCAGGTACGCCTGCCCGTCCAGCACGCAGGGCATGGCGGTGACGTGGTGCGTGATCAGGACGCGGTGCGTGAGGACGGCGCTGAGTTGCGGGCGGGCGAGTTTGGAGATGCGGCCGGACCCACCTCCCCTCGTTGACGGGAGCTCGCCACCGAGCGGCGGGAGGGGAGTCTTCGCTGGACGCCCCGGAATCTCCCCTCCCGGTTGCTTCGCAACCGACCGCCCCTCAACGAGGGGCGGTGTCGAAGAGTCCCCCTCCCGGGACGGCAGCGGGTTGACGATGACGAACAGGTAGTCGGCGAACTCCTCGGCCTTGGGCAGGTGGGCCCCCTGGTCCGGCTCGCGGCGGGGCTTGGTGATGTCGGCGAGCGTGAGCGGGTGGACGGGGAGGAACTCGCCCAAGACGCGGTCTTCCTCCTCCGGCGTCGGGTCCGCCAGGTCGAACCAGACGACCTCCTCCGGGTGCAACTCGGCGTGCGTGCGGGGCAGGTCGGCGAGCGCCACCTGTTCGGCCTTCCCGGCGCTCGCGTGCCAGCGGATGACTTGGATCATGCGGATAAGGATACGGAGCCGATTTCGAATCGGAAAACCGGTTGACGGCCGATCCCGCCGGCCGCATCCTGGGTGCGGTTCCCCCCTCTCCGAGTTCCCGCCATGAGACTCCTTGCCCTGCTCCTCGCTTGCACCTCGGGCGCGGTCGCCGCCGACAAGCCGAACATCGTGTTCATCCTGGCCGACGACCTCGGCTACGGGGACGTGTCGTGCAACGGCGCGACGAAAATCCAGACGCCGAACATCGACAAGTTGGCCGCCAACGGCCGGCGGTTCACCAGCGGCTACTGTTCCGCGTCCACCTGCACACCGACGCGGTACTCGCTGCTGACCGGCACCTACGCCTTCCGCGCGCCGAACACCGGCATCGCCCCGCCGAACGCGGCCGCCCTCATCAAACCGGGCATGGAAACCGTCGGCACCATCTTGAAGCGGGCCGGGTACGCCACGGCGGTCATCGGTAAGTGGCACCTCGGCCTCGGCGAGAAGGAACCCGATTGGAACGGCGACCTGAAGCCCGGCCCGCTGGAGATCGGCTTCGACCGCGCCTACCTGCTGCCCACCACCAACGACCGCGTGCCGTCCGTATACATCGACGACCACAAAGTGAAGAATCTGGACCCGAAAGACCCGCTGTGGGTGGGCATGAAGAAGCCGACGACCGACGATCAGGACGGCATCATCTTGCGGGACAAACTGCGGATGGACTGGAGCCACGGGCATAACAACACCGTCCACAACGGCATCGGCCGCATCGGCTTCTTCACCGGCGGCGAGAAGGCCCGCTGGCGGGACGAAGATCTGGCCGACGAGTGGATCACGCAATCGACGACGTGGATCGAGAAAAAAAAGGAGAAACCGTTCTTCCTGTTCTTCTCGTCGCACGACATTCACGTCCCGCGGATGCCGCACGAGCGGTTCCAGGGCAAGTCGCCGATGGGCTTCCGGGGCGACGCGATTCTGGAATTCGACTGGTCCGTCGGCGAGTTGATGAAGACCTTGGACAAGCACAAACTCACCGAGAACACGCTGGTCATCGTCTGCTCGGACAACGGCCCGGTGCTGGACGACGGGTACAAGGACGGGGCGGTGGAGAAGGTCGGCGACCATAAGCCGGCCGGCCCGTATCGCGGCGGCAAGACGACCGTGTTCGAAGGCGGCACCCGCACCCCGTTCATCGCACACTGGCCGGCGAAGATCAAGCCGGCGGTGTCGGACGAGATGATTTGCACCATCGATATGGCCGCCACCTTCGCCGCCATGTTCGGCCAGAAACTCGACCCGGAGGGGTGCCTGGACAGCCTCGACATGAAAGGCGTGTTGCTCGGCGAGGCCGGGGCGAAGGGCCGCGAGGAGTTGGTGCAGCAGGCGAACAACCCGAACCAACTCGGCTTCCGTGCCGGGAACTGGAAGCTGGTCCGGCAGGCGTTCCCCAAGAAAGCGAAGGGGACCGCCACCGAGCAACTGTTCGACCTGGCGACGGACCCCGGCGAGACGAAGAACGTGGCCGCCGCCAACGCGGCGACCGCGAAGGCGCTGAGCGGCCGACTCGACGCCATCCTCACGGGCCGCACTCGGGTCGTGAAGTGAATGGTTTCGCTGGCCGAGTGGCTGCAAGGCCCGCATGGCCGGCGGGTATCATGAGCCACTCTCCTCCCCACAACTGCGAGGCGTGTCACATGACCTGGATTCACACGGTGCTGCGCGTGCTAGTCGGCGCGGCGTTCGTCTTCTTCGGGCTGAGCTACTTCTTCCAGTTGATGGACATGCCGCCGCCGCCGACGGACGAGACGAAGGATTTCATGGGCGTACTGGTACCGACGAAGTACCTGGCGGTGGTGAAAGTGCTGGAAACGCTCGGCGGGGTGCTGCTGCTGACGTGGCGGTTCGGGCCGCTGGGGGTGGTGATCCTGATGCCGGTCGCGGTGAACATCCTGTTGTGGGACGTGTTGCTGGCGAAGTCGTTCGGCCTCGGCGGGGTGCTGGTCGTGCTACTGACGATCCTGGCGGCCGGATACCGCCGGCACTTCGCCCCGTTCTTCACCACCGGCCCGAGCGGGTGACGGATTGTGGGCCATCGTTACCCCACCAGCCAGCAGGCTTGAACGATCACTTTCTTGTCGTCCTCGACGATGTCGAACGTGATTCCCAGCGGAGATATGATCGCGAACCGGCGGACGCTCGATCCGCGCGGGCTGCCCACTTCAAACGGCGTGTCACTCAACCCTTCGTCGAGTTTCGCGGAGGCGGCGGTGACGGCCTCCCGATCCGCCGCGTCGAGCCACGCATCCGCCAAACCGCTCTCG
>JBBRUO010000165.1:0-10865 GCA_038247725.1 Gemmatales bacterium | reverse complement strand
TTCCTGGTGTTCTTCCTGACGAAGGCGCTGGTGACCGGCGGGTTCGGGTTCGAGGAGAAGGTCGGGTACGCCATCTACGCCGCGTACGGCGCGATGGTGTATCTGACGCCGCTGGCCGGCGGGTACCTGGCCGACAAGCTGCTCGGCTTCCGGCGGGCGATCATCTGGGGTGCCATCCTGATGGCGGCCGGGCAGTTCGTGCTGTCCACCAGCACCGGCACCTCGCACGTCCCGTACATCGAATACAAGGCGAGACTGGACGCCGGCGAGACGGCGGAGGCCATCGCCGCCGGCCGCGACGCGGCGGCGGGCAACGAGTACCTGCTGTTCGCCGGTCTGGCGCTGCTGGTCATCGGCAACGGCTTCTTCAAGCCGAACATCTCCAGTCTGGTCGGCAAATTCTACGGCCCCGGCGACCCGCGGCGGGACGGGGCGTTCACCATCTTCTACATGGGCATTAACATGGGGGCGTTCCTGGCCCCGCTGACGTGCGGTGCGGTGGCCGAACTGGAAGGGTGGAAGTACGGGTTCATGCTGGCCGGGGCCGGGATGGTGACGGGTCTGCTCATCTTCCTGTACACCACCACAACCGGCGTCCTCGGCACCTATGCCGATGCCCCCGTGAAGGCCGACGGGCGCGCCGCGGGGTTCGGCAAGCTGCTGCCGGTGTACCTGGGGACGATCATCGCGGTGCCACTGGTGGCCCTGCTGATCCAGCCGAGCGACGTGATCGAGAAGCTGTTCGTCGGCACCGCGCTGGAACCGTATCAGTTGGCGTTCATGGACCTCCTGCTGGCGGTCGTCGGGTTGTCCGCCATCGGGTACATGTTGTACTTGTCGTTCCAGTACCCGGTGGCCGAGCGGCAGCGGATCTGGGTGATCGTGGTGCTGCTGTTCTTCACCACCGTGTTCTGGACGTTCTTCGAGTTGGCCGGCAGCGCGCTCAACCTGTTCACCGACAAGAACGTGGACAAGAACCTGTTCGGACAGGAGGTGCCCGCGAGCGCCTTCCAGTCGGCGAACGCCCTGTTCATCATGATCTTCGCCCCGCTGTTCTCCGTCATGTGGGTGTGGCTGGCGAAGCGGAACATGGACCCGTCGGCCGGAGTCAAGTTCGCCATCGGACTGCTGCTGTTGGGGGCCGGCTTCCTCATCCTGAACCTGGGCAAGGCGGCGGCCGTTGATGGGATCGTTCCGGTCATCTTCCTGATCCTGCTGTACCTGATGCACACCCTCGGCGAGTTGGCCCTGTCGCCGGTCGGGCTGTCACTGGTGACGAAACTGGCCCCGGCGCAGGTGGTCGGGTTCATGATGGGCTTCTGGTTCCTGTCCAGTGCCATCGCCCACCAGGCCGGCAAGTTCATCGCCAGCGAGACGGCGGCCCCGAAGAACGCCACGCCGCAGGAGACGCTCGAACTGTCGCTGAAGGTGTTCAACGACGTCGGCCTCTTCGCCATCGGCTCCGGGGTGCTGCTGCTGCTGCTGTCGCCGCTCATCAAGAAGTGGATGCACGGGGTGAAGTGACGGGCGAAGGTGCCGCTCGCAGGCTCGTGGCGACGAAGGGCGCGTTGTCGTCGCCGGGAATTCGCGAGCGGGCCGGAGTGTCACTTGTTCGCCGGGACTGTCGCGTACGGCGTCGGCCAACCGTCGGCCCGCTTGATGGTCTTCGTTTCCTTTCCCCGCGTCTCGGTCAGCAGGGTGGCGAACGGGTCGCCGGAGTAGCACACCTCGTTGAAGAAGGCGTACACGCTACTGTCCTCGGTGCGGAACATCGGGGCCAACTTGCCGGCGGTGGTGGTGTAACTGTAGTTGCCGAAGATTTCGCTCCGCCCGCCGGCCTTCGTGTGCAGCAGCGTGCCGCCGCGCTCGGTCTTGTACCCCAGCACCCACACGGTGCCCCCGTCGTTGGTCAGGTGGGTGCCCTCGTTCTCGATGTTCAACTGCCGCGCCCAGACGGACTGTCCGCGAACGACCGTCAGGTCGTTCGTCACCACGTCCTCGAAGAACGCCTCGGCCGGCTTCTTGAATGTCACCTGCTTTACCCCCAAGCTGCGGAACACCACGGTGCGGGCGGTGTTCACATCGATCCCGCCGTTCACGTCCGCGAAGTGTTCAATGCTCACCGTTTTCGCGTCGCCGTCCTCGACGACGAAGTTCGGCTTCGTCTTGCTGAAGTAATCCACCCACCCGCCGGAGCCGATGATGCGGCGGACCTTGCCCCGCACCCGGATCGGTTTGGAAATCCGCGAGAAGCCGGGGACGAACACCGTCGTCGCGCCGGAGTCGATGGCCTTCTGGATGCCGTCGGCCGAGTCCTTGCCGCCGGTCGGGTCGGCCCCGAAGTCCGCCGCCAGCGCCCACCCCTTCGGGTCGTCCCAAGTCACTTCCGGCGTTTCCTTCAGCGGCAGGCCGAGCGATTTCATCGGGGAATCGAACGGGTTCATCGCCTTGCCGACGGCCAACTCGTCCACCGTCGGGCCGGCCACGGACTGCTTCGCGTCCGGGTGGGCCACGGCCATTTTGTACCCGGCGGTGACGACGCGCCGGGCGAAGAACGGGGCCTTGTCCAGTTTGATCGCGGGCAAGTCCTGCGCTGCGCCGATGCCGGTGAAACTGCATTCCAACAGCACCGTGAAGCTGTCAGCCTTCACCGCCGTCGCCGGCCCCGCGTAACTGAGGCGGCGCGCGCTGACGCACTGGCCGAGGTTGGCGAACCCGACTTTGGTCTGCCCGATCAGGCTCACCCGCTCGAACGTCTGGCTGTTCACCGACGCCGCGCAGCGGATGCCGGTCTCGAACCCGGTGACGCGCACGTTCCGCACCAGCAGCGGGCCGTTCATGTCGCGGTGGCCGAGGTCGAGGCCGATGGCCCCTTTGCCGTCACCGGAGACGATGTCCACATCGCGGACGCAGCCGGTGTTGTTCGAGTAGAACTGCAGCCCGACCGCGCCGGGGTTCCCCTTGCCGGTGTCGAAGGTGACGTTCTGAATGTAGTTGTGGAACCAGTCGGCCGAGCCGAACCCGCCGCACCACATGATCGGTTCCGGCTTCGCGGCGTCGGTGAAGGTTTTGTCGGCGAGGCGAATGACGGTCTTGGCGGTGTTTTGCCCCTGCACCCAGTTGAACCCGTAGGCGTTCTTCTTCTTGCTGTCCTGGTTCGCCCAGCGGATCGGTTTCGTCACCCGGTAAGTGCCGTTGGGCAGGTACACGATCTTGTGCTGGCCCATCGTGTCGAGCAGCGCCTGCTGGAGCGCGGCGGTGTCGTCGGCGACGCCGTCGCCCTTGGCGCTGTAAGGCGGCTTGGTCACGTCGATGACCTGGGCACAGGCGGGGAAGCGCACGTCGCTGGGGTCAAGCCGCGCCGCGAACACGGGCGGGTCGGCGGCGAACAACGGGGAGGTGAACAGCAAGGCGAGCAGCGAGACGCGCATGGGCAGGCTCCGTGGGACACGAGGACACGACCGATGGTTGCCGCCGGCGAACGCAGGGCGCTCAACTCACGATGGTCTTCCGCCGCTGGGGAGTGTCGCGGTCGGCGGGTGGAGGCCGGCCGCGAACAGCACCCGGCGGAGGTTCACGACATTCGGCCGATTCACCCGTAGCAGGACACCCGTCGCCCGTCCCGTCGGCGTCTGGCCGACGAGTTCCGAACAGTCGTCATTCCAGGCGAAGTGTTCCGCCCAAACATGGCGGCGCGGGTCGAACAGAGGGACCTCGGCACCCGAAAGTGGATCGGTCGCGTGCGTCTTGGTGAACTTGTGGTTGTTGCACCCCTGACACGAGTAGGCCAAGTTGGACAAGTCATCGGAACCGCCATTCCTCCGCGGCTGGATGTGTTCGACGGAGAACGACTGCACGGCGAACCGCTCCTGGCTGGGGCAGTATTCGCAGCACGAGCCGGCCCGCGCCGCGACCGCGTTCCGGAGGGCGGTGGACACGGCGTCACTCCGCGACGGGACCGCGGATGCCGAGGGAATCCATCAACTCCGTCAGCGGTTGCCCGCGAAGCGCCGCGAGGTCGGTCAGCGCGGCCGCCCGATCCGCCTGATACGACTCCAGGATGTCCGTGAGGCGGAGGAGTTCGGCGTGTTCCGCCGGTGTCAGCGTGCCCTGTTGAAGTCGTTCGCGAAGTCGCCGGGATTCGGTCCAGACCTCGGCCGACGGTCCCGCGTTGATTCGAGCGAGAAACGCCGACTCGTCGGCCCGTAGCGTCCGGGCGGTTCGCCCGGCGCGAACGCGAAGAATATCCTTCACGAACTGCTCGAACCGTCCCGGTTCCAACGCGGACGCGGCTTCGAGGAGTTCGGGTTCATCGAGTAGCGCGGACATTTCGAGTTCCTCCGGTTCCTCGTTGCAGTATACCGCACCGCTCAACTCACGATGGTCTTCCGCCGCTTGATGTAGTCGTGGACGACGAACCGGTCCAACTCGCGGCCGGCGGTGAAGATGACGCGGCCCTTGGTGCTCTCGGCCATACGGTACGCGAAGCGGATGTCCTCCTCGCTCTGGTTCCACACCCGCAGCAGGAAGATGGTGATGACGATGCCGTCGCGGGCGCACAACTTCGCCTCCCGCATGGTGGCTTCTTCCGTCCGCGGGTCGGGCGGGTACAGCATGTACAGGTCGCTGCCCTCGAAGTGCGCCGTCGGCAGTCCGTCCGTAATCAGGATCACCTGCTTGTTCGGCGTCGGCTGGTTGGCCAGTAGTCGGCGGGACGTCTGCAGCGCGTGCTGGATGTTGGTGAAGTGCCAGGGGATGTCGTACTCGCTGATCTTCGGGTCGCTCATGTCCGCCTTCAGCCGCACCACCGGGTTGAAGATCGTCACCGCTTTCGGCATCAGGCCCGCCACCTCCGACACGTGCTTCGGCTTGGCGAACGTGTGCATGTCGATGAACTGTAGGAAGTCGCCGGGGTACTCACTGCGGATCAGCCCGTCCAGCGCCAGGCCCATCCGTTTGACATTAATATACTGGCCGTCATAGCGCATGGAGCCGGACATGTCGAGCAGCACGCACGTCGCCGCCTTCGGGTTGTTGCGGGTCTGGTGGACGAGGATGTCATCGGGGGTGAGGCGCACCGGCAGCCCCGGACCGGCCCGCAAGAGGGCGTTGGTGAAGCTGCCGGGGATGTCCATCTGGGTGACGGAATCGCCGAACTCGTAGGCCTTGGTGGCCGGGGATTCCGTGGCCCCGTCGCCGACCACCGCCTCCGGGTGCCGGCCGGTGCGGCTCGCCTGCAAGTCGCTGAAGATCTGCTTGAGCAGCTTCGACTGGAACAGTCGGAACGCCTTCGGCGTCAGCTTGAACCCGCCGTTCGCGTCGCCGTCCAGCCCCTGCTTCTCGGCCATCTCCTTGACGTAATCCTCCACCTGCTTCTGAAGATCGCGCAGGCTTTCCATCCCTTCCTGATCCAGGTACTCGTTCAACTCCTCCATATCGAGGATGCCGAGCTGCGCCGTCTGCTTCGCCTCCTCCAACTGCTTCAGCAACCTCTCGATGGTATCCAGTTCCTCCTTCACCTCCAGCGCCTTCGGGACGTCCATCTTCTCGCGGCCGGTGAACTCGTACTTGCCGGCCAGCTCGTCGATCTGGTACTTGTCGCCGAGCTTCTGCACCAGCGGCACCAGCCCGCGGGCGAACGGCTTATCGTGCCCGGCGTGGAAGTACAGCTCCTCCAGGTCGCCGAGTTGCTCGTCCCGCACGGCGGCGTCGTACCGCTTCCGCAGTTTGTCCGGCGGGGTGAGGCTGGAGGCCTTGTCGCGGTAGGCGGTTTCGGCCGCTCGCGTCACCGCGTCGGTTTCGTACGTTTCCAGCAACTTCCGCTTCCGCTCCAGCAGTTGCTGGCGGAGGTTGTCCAGACTCGGCCCCAGGTTGGCGAACTGCGACGGGTCGAGCCGGACGGCGTTGGCCAACTGCTCGTCGGTGTAATCCTCCATGCTGCCGTATTCCAGCATGTGCTGGAACGCCCCGGACACCATGTCGGGCGGCGGCTGGTTCGGCCCCGGCACGTTCACCGGGTCGTACTTCTGGTAGACGTGGATCACCCCGCCGAGGCGGTTCGGGTTGGCATCGGACATAAGGGAGTACCAATAAGAACTAACCACAGAGGCACAGGGGCACAGAGAAAACAGGAGAAAATGCAGAGTGAAGCTACTCAATCTCTCTTCTTCTCTTCTCCGTGTCCCTGTGTCTCTGTGGTTAGTCCGATTTTAGAGTCTTGAACAATTCCAGCTTGTCCACGTCTTTCGTCAGGTCGTCGGTGAAGGTGGTGTTGCCGTTGCGGGCGTCGAACAGCGCGGCGGTGGCGGCGGCTTCGGCGTCGAGCCAGTCGCGTAGCGGCGCGACCGGAACCGTGCCGCCGGCTTTGAGTGGGTGCCCGTCCGGGAGGGTGACGGTGACCGTCTTCTGGCCGGCGTCGCACAGCCGCCGGACGTACAACCGTCCGACCCGCAGCGTGTTCAACCGGCTCATGGGGTTGGCGTGATCCAGCCCGACGGGGAAGTGCCGGCGGAACAGTTCGCCGGCCCGCTTCAGGTTGCCGACCAGCGCCAGGTATTCGAGGTACGTCACCGCCGCGCCGATGTAGCCGGGGTTGTACGCCGCGCGGGGGTACCCCTGCCGGCAGTACCGCTCGGCCTTCGCCGCCAGCCCGGTTCGCACCAGCGGTTCCAGGGCGTAAGCGCACACCCACATCGGCCCGGCCTCGCAGTTCAGGTTGCGGGCGACGTACTCCTCGGCCACCGTCACCGCCTCTTCGTACCGCTCGGCGTAGCGGAAGTAGGACACCATCAACTCTTTCACGCACGTCTCGCACTCGCTCATGCCGTCCGGCTTGGTGGCCCGCATGCGGTCGAAGGCGGCGGCGGCCCCGGCCTTGTCCCCGAAGGCGATTCGCACCCGCCGCTCGGTGTCGAAGATGCGGTGCAGGCTGTACCCGGTCGCCTCGAACCGCCGCCGCATGTCGGCGAGGGTGTCCAGCGCTTGCGATCGCGGGATACTGTGGTGCGCGGCGAGGGTACTGACGACCCACTTGAATTGCCATAAGAGCGTGTTGCGGGCACCGGCCCCGCCGAACCCGTCCGGGTTCTGGTCCAGCTTGGTCAGGCACCAGACGAACGCCACCAGCATGAGGTCCGGCTGCCCGCCGAAGTTGGCCGCCGTCACCAGTTCCCGCCGCACGCGGAACCCGGCCTCGGCGTCCTGGAGGGTGTCGGCGATGCGGGCGGCCTCGTCCAGCAGCGCGATCTTACCGGACCCGTTGGGCAACGGGTCGGCGTCGCGCATCAGGCGGACGATGTCTTCGGGCGACGGCATGGAGTCGGGTCGTGGGGCGGAGAGGGCGACCCCCACATGATACGCGCGCCGCCGACCGGAAGGGGCGGCCGATTCCGGGTTCCCGGCCTTCCGCCCGATCAGCAGACGGTCGATCACCGTCGTCAGTTGCGGCACCGTCCGGTCGTGCGTCGAGCCGGGGAACGAGTCGTCGGCGGTTCGATCCGCTTGTCCGCGTCACCGCCCACGAAGCCGCCAGACGGGGATGGTCGGCGGCAACTCGCCGCAGGCGTAGGCCTCGTCGCCGATGGTGTCGCGGAGCTTGCGGAGGGCCTGGCGGCGGGCGGTGACGTAGTAGAAATCGCACTTGGCGTCTCGCACCGCGTCCCACACGCGGTACAACTGGTCGGCCTCGCAGACGACGCTGTTGAGCACGTCCAGCCGGTCCAGTTCGAGCGCCCGGCGGTCGTCGATCTCGGCGCGGAAGGCGCGGTTCGCCTTCACCATGTCCTCGGCGATTTTCTTCGACGGCAGTCGGTCGGCATCGGCGACGCGGGGCGCGCCTTGCAACTCCTGGTAGCGGCGGCGGAGCAGGTTCACGTCGATGGAGAACTCGTCCCGGTTGGCTAGCAGGTAGTGCGTCTCGCGCGGGTCGAGCAGTTCCCAGCGGATGGCCAGTTGCTGAACACCGTCGCGGACCTCGGCCCAGCGGTCGGCGGTCGGCGGGGCTTCGGTCACCCCCGGCGGGGTGGTGAGCAGGACGGCGGCGAGCAGGAAGTCGGGCGTGGACATGGACGTACCCCCCTGGTGCGCGCCGGGTGAGCGACACGGCGCGGCGGATCCCGGCCCGACGGCGGAAGTGCCGGCGGGTCATCGCGTTGGCGTTGGTCAAACGACAAACGGAAAAACGGTAAACGACGGGTCGGGGAGGTGGGGCGGGCGGCGGCGGAAAGGTTCGGTCGGTGGCGACCGGTTCCGACGTCCGTCCTCGCCTCGGCGATCCGAGCAATCGATTACGACCCGTCCCGGTGGCGGGAGGCGGGTTGGCGGCGTGGCCCGAAACGGGGGCCGCCGGGTGCTACGCTCGATCCAAACGGTCGGCCGTCAATAACTGATCGCCCGAATTCTACCAGATCAATTCGGCCGATTTCGCTCAAGAGACCAGAAAAAATCAAATTTACACTGGCCAGTCGGTTGATTATTCCTGAACGCCATTCCCGACCAATTCTCCTCGAACAATCATGCCGCACTATTGAGCAGAAAAAGCACCGTCACCGCTCGATAAATCAGCAGTGGATTCCCCAATTCTCACTTTCTTCATCGATGACAACGCGAAAGAAATGCCAAATGTGGTCGCAGCCGGTCTTTTCACGTCTCGCGCGTCACGTCGGCACTCAGTTTGCTCAATCCTACCTCACTCATGCAGTTTCCCACCCTCTCCTGGACTCCATTCATGGCACTCCGGTCGCTTCTCCTCGGGTTATTGCTGTTCCTGCCGACAACGGCACTCGCCGCCGACGCCCCCGCCCCCGTGACTCAAGACGACCTCGCCAAAGCCGTGGAAGGGGCCCAGAAGTCGGCCGACATCGCGTGGATCCTGGTCTCCACCGCGCTCGTGCTGGTGATGATGCCCGGCCTCGCCCTGTTCTACGGCGGCATGGTCCGCCGCAAGAACGTCCTCGGCACCATGATGCACACGATGGCCGTTCTCGGCCTCGTCGGCGTGCAGTGGTTCGTGTGCGGGTATTCCATCGCCTTCGGCGAGACCCGCGGCGGGTACTTCGGGTGGAGTCCCGAACTGTGCTTCCTGGGCACGCAGGCGGCCGTCGGCAAGACACCCGAGGAGGTGCTGAAGGAGAAAGGCATCGCGGCGGACGCGGCCACCGACGAGCAGAAGAAGGCGGCCGAGGAGGAGTCGGCGAAGGCCAGCCGGTTCATGACCTTCCCCGCCACGAAGTTGCCGCTGTACCTGCACGCCATGTTCCAGGGGATGTTCGCCATCATCACGGTGGCGCTCATCAGCGGGGCGTTCGCCGAGCGGGTGAAGTTCTCGTCGTACTGCCTGTTCGCGCTGCTGTGGACGACGCTGGTGTACGACCCCCTGGCCCACTGGGTGTGGTCGTTCAACTGGGACGGCTCGGCCAGTTCCGCCGGCTGGCTCGGGGCGGACGGGGCCATCGACTTCGCCGGCGGCACGGTCGTCCACATCGCGGCGGGCGTGTCCGGCTTCGTGGCCATCCTGCTGCTCCGCCGGCGGATCGGGTACGGCAAGCAGACGTTCCACCCGAACAACATGGTGCTGACGCTCTTGGGGGCCGGCCTGCTGTGGTTCGGCTGGTTCGGGTTCAACGGCGGGTCCGCCCTGAGTAGCGGTGCCCTGGCGGTGTCCGCCCTCACAGTCACGCAGGCGGCGGCGGCGGCGGGTCTGGCCTGGATGCTCGTCGAGTGGCTGCACCGGGGCAAGCCGACGGCGCTGGGCTTCGCGTCGGGCGTGGTCGCCGGGCTGGTCGCCATCACCCCCGCCAGCGGGTTCGTGTCGCCGCCGTCGGCCCTCTTCATCGGCGGCCTGTCCGGCGTCGTGTGCTACTGGGCGGTGGCGGCGAAGACCCTCCTCGGGTACGACGACAGCCTGGACGCCTTCGGCATCCACGGGGTCGGCGGCATCCTCGGCGCGATCCTGACGGGGGCGCTGGTCAGCCTGCCGCTGTGGGCCTACGGGGCGGGCGTGGAGCAATCCGCCTTCTTCGGCAAGATGAACGAGGCGAAGACGGCCATCGACTACCCGGCGCAGATCATGGTGCAGATCAAAGCCGTGGTGGCGGCCGGGGCTTACGCGGCGGCGGTCACGGCGGTGCTGGTGCTGCTCATTCAGTACACCATCGGGTTCACGCTGACGGAGAAGGACGAGGCGGTCGGGTTGGACCTCAGCCAGCACGGCGAGGTCGGCGTGGACGTCGGTCCGGACGTGGACGCGGCCGCTGTCGCCATGCCGGTGGTGCCCCGCCGGGCCGACGCCCCGCCGCCGATGACCAACGGCGAGGCGAAACGGTTCTCCATCCTCGTCGAAGGGGTGCCGGCGAAGGACCTCCACGCCGCGTGGTCGGCCCTCTGTCAGGTGAGTGACGAGCCGCAACCGCCGGAGTTCACCGCCCTGTACAAGTACGTCACTACCGTATCGGGGAACAGGTTCCGGTTCCGCGGCGGCGACCCGACGAAGGTGCGGATGGCCATGCAGAAGCTGATGGAGAAGGCCCTCCCGGACGCACCGGTCGAAACGCACGTCGAACACTAAGGCGTTCGGCGTGTGAAAGTTTACCCCGCCGTCGCGTGGCGGATGGAGCCGTCACCGGTGGGTGGCCGTGGTTTTGAAGTCGCCCGACTCCGTGTGGGGGGGTAAACCACTAACCGACTCGGAGAGTCGGGCGACGAACGAGTGCCCACCCGCTTTCCGCTAGTGGGTAAACTTCCACCCACCGAGCGCCCAAGGATTTTTTCTCGCAGCTTGCCGGCCTCCCAGGCCGAAACCGCTGTCGTTTCCCCGACCCACTCGCCGGCCCGATTCCCTCGCCGCGATGCGCCGCGGTCGTACCGTA
>JBBRUO010000164.1:0-10868 GCA_038247725.1 Gemmatales bacterium | reverse complement strand
GGCGAACAGGTGGACGTGATCCGCCCGCCCCCGCACCCGCTGCACGAACAGCCAGAACCCGACGAGGAACAGGAACAGCCCGCCGGCCATGTTCAGCCACGCCTGCGCCGACGCCGGGGCGGTGTTGCCGTAAGAGGAAAACAGGATGATCGCCAACAGGATGACGGACCCCGTGTGCGCGATAGTCGCGGTCAGACCCAGAACGACGGCGTGCTTCATGGTGCCGCGCTCGCCGATCAGGTACGCGGCGACCATCGTCTTGCCGTGGCCGGGTGTGAAGGCGTGGCCGACCCCGAATAGCGCCGCTAGCAGTAGCACCGCGACAAGGCCGAGCTTCGAGTTCAACAGCGGGTCCAGGTTGCCGGTGAGCGGTCGCTCGTCGGTCAACGGGGCAACGGTAGCGGTTCCGCCGTCTGTCGGGGGCGTCGGGGCGGGGGGCGTTGGCGGCGGCGGTTCGACGGCGGCGCGAAGGGTGAACGTGGCCGAACACCGGCGGCGGGCGGGTTCCTGGCCGGGCGGGATTTCCGCGAGTGGCTTGTCGCGGTACTTGCCGTCCTCGGCGTCCACGTCCAGGTCGCCGGGTTTCTTCGCCGCGTCCACGGTCAGCATGACCCAGCCGGGCACGTCCTCGACGACGGCGTCGTTCTGATTGTTCACGAACTCGGTCAGGTCGCGGAAGGTGAATTCGTGCTGGCGGCCGGGCGTCGCGGTCCAGTCGGCGCGGAAGTGCATCACGATGCGGAACTGTCCGTCGGGTTCGTAACCGGGGACGACGTTCGGCGTCTTCGTCTCGTCCAGCCGGAACTTCACCTGCTTGCCGTCCAACTCGGCGTACATTTCCTGCGCGATCTGCCCGGCCTTCAGGGCGGCGTACTTCTCGCCGTGCTTGCGGCCGTCAGTCACGCCCTTCAGCAACTCGTCGCGGAAGAACTTGTTGCCGTCCAGCACCCGCGAGGCGTCGGTCTGCTTCAGGGTGTACGTTACCGTCACCCCGGTCGCCTCCAGGCGGACGGCGATGACGCGGTCGAACTCCAAGTCCAATAGTGGGTGTGCCCGGCCGACGGCGGCGGACAGCAGGACGACGGCGACGGCGAGCGTGATGCGGTTCATACCCTCATCATGGCCGACCGGGCGGGGGATTTCCAGAGGTTTGGGTCCGGGCTATCCCGCCGGAACGTACAAATGCCGTCCGTCCCGGCGGGACGGACCTACTCAAGCCCGCCAATTCCCGGATAATTCCCTCCACCCGTCTTCCCCGCCTCGGCCCCGGCCTGCCATGCGAAACGCCTGCCCGACGTGCGAGACCGTATACGCCGTCACCCCGAAGGATGTCGGCCGGCGGATCGTGTGCAAGCGGTGCGGGGCCGCGCTGGTGATCGACGACGACGGCTTCCGGCTGGAACACCCGCCGTCGCCCGAACCAGTGTCGGGCCGCGACGACCGCCCCGAACCGCGGGTCCGTGAGCGGCTGCCCCGCCCGCCACGCGAACCACTCTGGCCGCGCGTCCGCCCGTACCTGGACCCGCCGACGGTGGCGTTCACGGCCGGCGTCTTCCTGGTCATCGTCGCCCTGTTCATGCCGCTCATCGGCAAGGCGAAGGTGGAACGGCGGACGGCCGCCATCACCGAGGAGCGACTGTACACCGACGACCTCATCAAGCAGTTGCGGGCCGGCAAAACGGCGAACGAGGAGCGGATCAAGAAGGTCGAGGAGGACTGGCAGAAGCGGCGGGAGGTGCTCGACCTGGACGTGAAATACGCCGAGGTCGGCAACCAGATGAGCACCTACTGGGACCGCTACTGGCTGCTGTTCGGGTTCCTCTTGTTGGGGTTCGGGGCGATCGGGTTCATGCGGGACACGCAGCCGCTCATCCGGCGGATCGTCGGCGCGGTGGTGGTGACGGCGCAAATGCTGCTGGTGTTCGCCAACCTGCTGGTCGGGTGCGGGCGTTTGCCGGGCGGGTGACGGCCGCTATAATTGACGTTCGTAGCGCCTCCCGAACCGACAGGCTTCCCGACCATGCCCGACTCCGCAGACCCGACTCACAACTCGGACCCCCTCCGCCCGAAGTACCAGCGGGTGCTACTGAAGCTCAGTGGGGAGGCGTTCGGGCACGCCGGGAAGAACGGCATCAGCCTGGACGAGACGCTGGCCATCGCCACCCAACTGAAGCGGGTGGCCGACCACGGGGTGCAACTGGCGGTGGTGGTCGGCGGCGGCAACCTGCTCCGCGGCGCGCAGTTCTCGGCCGGCGTCAGCAGCATCAAGGCGGCCACCGCCGACCAGATGGGCATGTTGGCCACCGTCATGAACGGCCTCGCCCTGCAAGACGTGCTGGAAAGCCTGGACATTCAGACGCGGGTGCTGTCGGCGGTGAAGCTGGACAGCGTGGCCGAGCCGTTCATCCGCCGGCGGGCCATCCGCCACCTGGAAAAGGGGCGGGTGGTCATCCTCGTGGGCGGCACCGGCAACCCGTACGTGACGACGGACACCGCCGCCGCCCTGCGGGGCGTCGAGTTGGGCGCGGACGTGCTGATGAAGGCGACCCGTGTGGACGGCGTGTACAGCGCCGACCCGGAGGTCAACCCGCACGCCGAGAAGTACGACCGGCTGACGTACCAGAAGGTGCTGCACGACCGGCTCAAGGTGATGGACGTGTCGGCGTTCGACCTGTGCGAGAAGGCGAAGCTGCCGATCCTGGTGTTCAACTACAAGCAGGACGGGGCCATCGAGCGGGCCGTCGCCGGCCACCCCATCGGCACCGTGGTGACTTCGGATTGATTCCCCCTCTCCCCTGGCGGGAGAGGGGAACCAGCAAAGAGACCCCTTCCATGAACGCAGCGCAGATTCTGAAAGACGCCACCGAGCGGATGGAGAAAGCCCTCAGCGTGTTCCGGGGCGAACTGACCGGCCTCCGCACCGGCCGGGCCACCCCGGCCATGCTGGACAGTATCCGCGTGGACTACTACGGCAGCCCCACCCCGGTCAAGCAGATCGCCAACGTCAGTTGCCCGGACCCGGCGACCATCCAGATCAAGCCGTTCCAGGCGGAAGACCTGAAGGAGATCGAGAAGGCGATCCGCGGCAGCGACCTCGGCCTCGCCCCGAACAACGACGGCAAGGTGATCCGCCTGAGCGTGCCGGCCATGTCCGGCGACCAGCGGAAGAAACTGGCCGCGCAGATCAAGAAGCAGGCCGAGGCGGCCAAGGTGAGCAGCCGGAACGTCCGCCGCGACGCGAACAAGCAGTTCGACGACGCCGAGAAGGCCAAGACCATGACCGAGGACGAGCGGGATAAGAGCAAGGAGAAGATGCAGAACCTGCTCAAGGAGTACGAGGCGAAGCTCGACCAACTCGCCGACGCCAAGACCAAGGAAGTGATGGACGGGTGATGGGAATCGCGCCCTGTGGGGGGACGTGAGCCCCCTGTTCTTCTTCCAAGGAGCGTCACCCGTGGCGATCCGCCGAGGCCACAAACTCACCCGCTTCCGCTTCCTCCGTGTCCTTCGGTGGATTCGAGAGAATTGTCCCAACGAGCACCGCCCCCGAGTTGACTTCACCGTTTCCGAAACCCGCCACCTCCTTGACCACGGTGAAGCTGGCATCGGACTGGAAATTCTTCTCAGTAACCTGTTCGAAATCGATTTCGTTTTACCACACACGCAGCGGCGAGAATTGCGTTGGCTCATCCGAAGAATTCCAGTCGGCTCCAAGTACGTTGGACTGATAGGTTAAATGCCATCGACCAGTGATTGACACTCGCAATCGCCCGGTGACAGAGGGCCGGGGGCATGAAGGAATCTACGACGTATCAAGCCGCCTTCCGAGAAGGATGGATCGAAGGCTATTTGGAGGGGAACAGGGAGAATCTCCTGATAGTCCTCACGGTGAAATTTGGCACCGTTGTTCCCGCACTTGAGGCCAAGATCAACGCGACGACCGACACCACCGCGCTCTCGGCCGCCATCCGCGCGGCGGTCACGGTCGCTTCCCCGGACGACATCCGCCTGTGATTCCGTCGCCGAGATTCCGCCGTCCGGCTGTCCCGTTGCGGGATGCCCCCGCCGGCTTATACTGACGACTCGACAACCGACCGCCCCGACTCCCGGTGACCGCGCATGTTCGAAGGCATTACGAAAGGGCTCTCCGACGCCTTCAAGAAGCTCCGCGGTCGCGGCCGGCTGTCCGCCGACAACATCCGCGACGGCCTGCGGGAAGTCCGCCGCGCGCTGCTGGAGGCGGATGTCAACTTCAACGTGGTCACCCAGTTCATCGCCAACGTCGAAGCGCAGGCGGTCGGCGAGGAAGTCCTCGGCCGGATCGACCCGTCCGAACAGATTATCCAGATCGTTTACCAGGAACTCTGCGCCCTGATGGGGCCGGTGGATCACAAGATCCCGCAGAAGTCCGACCGGCCGGTCGTCATCATGCTGTGCGGGTTGCAGGGGGCGGGGAAAACCACCACCGCCGCCAAACTCGCCCTGACGCTGAAGGCCCGCGGCCGCAAGCCGTTCCTCGCCGCCGCCGACTTGAAGCGGCCCGGTGCCGTCGAGCAGCTTCAGACCCTCGGCAAGCAGATCGACGTGCCCGTCTACAGCGAGCCGACCGACCCGGTGAGCGTGTGCCGGAACGCCGTCGCCGAGGCGAAGAAGCAGTTGTGCGACGCCGTCATCCTCGACACCGCCGGCCGCCTCCAGATCGATGACGACCTGATGGCCGAGTTGAAGATGATCGACAAGCAGTGCAAGCCGGACGAGTGCTATCTCGTCGTGGACGCGATGATCGGCCAAGAGGCGGCCAACGTCGCCAAGGCGTTCGACGACGCCCTCGAACTGAACGCCATCATCCTGACGAAATTGGACGGCGACGCCCGCGGCGGGGCGGCGCTGAGCATCAAGCACATCACCGGCAAGCCGGTCAAGTTCATCGGCGTCGGCGAGAAGCTCGACAAGTTGGAGGAGTTCCACCCGGACCGCATGGCCCAGCGAATCCTGGGTCAGGGCGACCTGATGGGCGTGGTCGAAAAAATTCAGTCCCTCCACAAGGACATGGATCAGGCGGAATTGGCCGAGCAGCAGCGGAAGATGGAGAAGGGGAACTTCACCCTGAACGACTTCCGCAAGCAGTTCGAGATGATCGCCAAGATGGGCATGAAGGACGTGATCGGGAAGATGCCGGGGATGAGCGAGATGATCCCGGAGGGCGAGGATCCGGAGGTGGCGCTGAAGCGGGTGCAGGGGATGATCGACTCGATGACGGAGAAGGAGCGGCAGGACCCGGACCTGATCGACCAGAGCCGGCGGAAGCGGATCGCCGCCGGGTGCGGGGTGGAGCCGCCGGAGATCAAGCAGTTCTTGCAGCAGTTCGACCAGGTGCGGGTGATGATGAAGCAGATGGCCAGCATGTCGATGTGGCAGAAGATGAAGATGATCACCGGGCTGGGCAAGGCCGGCGCGTTCATGCCGGGGGCCGGGCCGATCGTCAAGAAGGGCGACACCGGCACCCGCAAGACCGCCAAGATGCGGGCCGAGGAGCGGAAGAAGAAGAAAAAGAAGCGGTGACGGCGGCCCTCACCGCATCTCGCTGGCGTGCATCTTCCGGAGTTCCACCTCGACGTACCGCCGCCGCATCACGGCGGACAGCACGCCGCCGAGGACGGCCGTCAGCACCCCCGGCAGCAGGAACACGTACCACAACGTGGTACGGCTGCCCCGTCGCCAACGCGACCCCGGCGGTGATCAGGCACCCGACGCCGAAGGCGCACATCCCGGCCAGGATCCCGAGCACGACCCGCCGGCCCCGGCCGCGCGGCACCAGCCACCCGCACAGGCAGCCCAGCACGCCTCCCATCAGCCCGATGACGCTGCCGCCGATGCCGCCGATCAGCCCGGCGTGTTCCCCCGCGAACCACGGTTCCCCGGTCATGGCTTGCCCCCTTTGGGTTGGCTCGCGCGGTGCGCGGCGAGCAGTTGTTTCCCCGTCGCCGCCGAGATGCCGCCGTCGGCCACCAGCACGCGGACGGCCCGCTCCAGCGGGTCGGCGGTGGCCGCCGCACTCGCCGCGTCCACCTTGCGGATGAGCCGGTCCAGCCGGGCGCGGAGGGTCGGGTACGACACCCCGTACTGCTGGGCCAGCTCCTTGAGCGACCCGGACGCCAGCACGAACCGGCGGACGAACTCGCCGTCCTCGTCGTCCAGGTCAACCATCCACGCGGGCAGTTCGGTCATGCGCTCGGCACCCGGCGGTTACGAAAAACGAAACTCCGATGGCGAATTATTGAAGCTCGTGAAATGAAAGTCAAGTTTAATGAAGTGAAAAACGCCGCGCCTCTTCGGCGCGGCGGGTGACTGGCCGTCCCCGGCCCGGTCAGTTGTTGCTGAAGTTCGGCGGGAAGGGGCGGTCGCGGCGGGGCGGCGGGCGGAAGGCGTGCGTCAGGATTTCGGCGCGGATGCGGACCGACGGCTCGGCCAGCAACTGCTGCTTCAGTTCGACCGGCAGCGGCAGGCCGTAGGCCAATTGGTCGCACACGTGGCCGAGCGGCGCATCGCTGTCGAACAGCGCGGTCAGTTGCTTGTGGGCGTTGCCGTCGGCGTCGAACCGGGACAGCACCGCCGCCCGCAGTTGGGCGCGGCCCTCGGCGGCTTCCGTCAGGTCGTCCGGCGTCACCTCGTTCAGCACCGTGCAGCGGGCCAGCCGGTACATCTTCTCCGGCACGTTCAGTTCGGCGTCGATGCGGACGCGGGCGAGGCCGCGGATGCGCAAGTTGTACCGGCCGTCTTCCAACACCTCGTAAGCGACGACCCGCCCCAGGCACGCCACCGGCTCGATGGCCGGGCGGCCGTCGTACTGCTCCTCCCAGTCGGGCGCGAGCAGCGCGAGGGCGATTCGCCCGTCCCCGTCCAGGGCGTCGGCGGTCATCTGGCGGTAGCGGTACTCGAAGATGTGCAGGCACTGGTCGATGCCGGGGAACAGCACCATGTTCGGCAACGGGAACACCCGGACGATGCCGTCGAAGCGGTCCAGGTCGGCGGCGGGTGACATCACGGTGGCTCGCGGTTACGGGTGAGTGGGGTCCGTCGCCGGCACGATTCGGGGCGGGGCCGCGGCCCGCAGAAGGGTGGCTTCGACGCCCGCCCACAAGTCGGCGAGCGGCAGGCCGTGATACCGGGGCGGGTAATCCGCCGCCTTCGCCCGCCCGCGGTGGAACAGCGTCGTCGCGCCGGCCGCGTTTCCGTTGCCCCAATGGTAGAGCGAGACGGCCGCCTGGATCAAGGACTGGACAAATCGGCGGTCGGCGGCAGGGCACTCCCGCCACACGTGTTCCCACGCCTCGTGGGCGGCGAAGTACTCGCCGGCGTTGAAATGGGCGATCCCGGCGAGGAAGTTGGGGTCGGTCACGGCCGCCTCTGGTAAATCCTTCTGGCAAGGCGGAAGACCTCACCCCCCGGCCCCCTCTCCGTCCCGGAGAGGGGGTGTTCAAACGGCGAACGTTATCGATTCACTGTGTTCCGTGCTTGGACTTCTCGAGTCGTTCAAGACCGTCTCGCGGAATGCCGACTGCCGGTGCGGGTTGAACACCCCCTCTCCGTCCCGGAAAGGGGGCCGGGGGGGTGAGGTCTTCATCAACCGCTGACTGCCAGAACGTTTTGCCGCCACCCGCCACACCCGCCTCCGCGAGTGCCCGCTTGTCGATCCGCCCTCCCGTTGTAGCATGATCCATCGGCACCGCTCCCGCAATCCGGACGACGAGACCGCCACTATGTCGGCCCCCGCCATCCTCGTCAAAGACCTGACCAAGAGCTACGGCCCGGTGCAAGCCGTCCGCGACATCTCGTTCGAGGTGGCGGCCGGCGAACTGGTCGGCTTCCTCGGCAACAACGGGGCCGGCAAGACGACGACCATGCGCATCCTGACGACGTACATGCCGGCCACCAGCGGGTACGCCGCTGTCGCCGGGTACGACGTGATGTACCAGTCGATGGACGTCCGGCGACACCTCGGCTACCTGCCCGAAAGCGTGCCATTGTATCCCGAAATGCGGGTGGACGAGTACCTCGCCTGTCGGGCGAAGCTCAAACAAGTGGACCGCACCCGGCGGACGGCCGTCATCGACGGGTGCTTGGCGAAGTGCCGCATCCGGGAAGTCCGCCGCCAGCTCATCGGCTCGCTGTCCAAGGGCTACCGCCAGCGGGTCGGCCTCGCCGACGCGATGCTGTCCGACCCGCCCGTCCTCATCATGGACGAGCCGCTGTCCGGCCTCGACCCGGTGCAGCAGGAAGAGACGCTCGCCACCGTCCGCGGCCTCGGCGGGCAGCACACCGTGCTGTTCAGCAGCCACCACCTGCCCGACGTGGAAAAGGTGTGCGACCGGGTGCTGATCATTCACCGTGGCCGCATCCGCTTCGACGACCGGATGTCCAGCATCGCCGCCCGCGCGCCGACGGTGGTGGCGGAAGTGAAGGCGGACGCCAACACCGGGGCCGAGGTGTTCCGCAAGCTGAACGGGGTGACGGACGCGGCGGCCGTCGGCTCCCACGACGGGTGGACCGAGTTCGAGATCAAGGCGGCGGCGCACGCCGACCCCCGCGAGGCCGTGGCGACCGCCGTGGCCGGCAAGGGGTGGAGCCTGCGGCGACTGGAACTCCGCCGCGAGAAACTGGCTGACACCTACATGCGGGTGTCGTTCGAACGGAACTAATAGGTAGTCCGCACTCTCCGAGTGCGGGTTTCAGTCCGACCCGCACTCGGAGAGTGCGGACTACCCTCAGCGAATAAGAAACCCCTGACCAACCGAGTGCTGTCGATGAGTACCGATCGGCCGGGAGCGACCGAGTTTTCCCCGTCGGACGTCCGCGCGGACGAGCCGACCGTCGCCCGCGTCGTCGGGCTGGCCGGTCTCGGCGCGACCACCCTGGGCATCGCAGCCGTGGTGGCGAACCAGTTCGGCGACCGCTGGATTTCGTCGTCCCTGGGCTACCTGTTCGCCATCGTCGGCATCGCCTGCCTGCTGTACCACGCCATCCGCGACGCCGACCTGGAAATCCGCCGAGTGTACGGCGGTCTCGCCGGGTTGCTCCTCGCGGGGGCCTTGGTGCTGTCCGTCGTCCCCGGCCGCGCGACCGACATGACGGCGGCCGTGTACGGGTACTATTTCCTGCCGTGGGCACCGGTGTGCGGGCTGCTCGGTCTGCTCTTCGGCCTCGCCTTCCTGCGGAACGAGACCGACGATCAGTACCGTCGGTGGGGCGAGTCGGCCCTGCTCGGCGTCGGCGTCGGGGTGTTGCTGCTCACGGCCGTCCTCGGCCTCGGCGGTTCGCAAGCGCCGGTCGGCCCGGTCGTCGTCCTCGGCCTGCTCGGGTTGCTCTACCTCTCCGGGTATCTGGCGCAGACCGACACGTCCGACGGGCTGGGCTACTGGGTGGCGGTCGGGCTGGGGGTGCTGGGGGCGGGCCTCGCACTCGCCGCGCTCGGCCGGGTGATCTTCCCCACCGTGCTGTTCGACGGGCCGAAGGTGCTGCGGCGAATCGACCAGTCCCTCGACTACTGGGCCGTCGGGGTGCGGGCGGTCATGGTGCTGCTGTGTCTGGGCGGCGGCCTGTGGGCGGCGCGGGCGAAGGGGCTGCCGGTCTGGCTCCGCGGGCTGCTGGCACTCACCGCCGTCGCGTTCGCCGCCGTGTTCGTCGTCGGCACTTTCACCAACCCGCTGAGCGTCGCGCCGAAAGGGTATCTGGTGCCGTCCGGGTTGCTGTTGCTCGTTCTCGGTCTGATCTACCTCGCGGTGTCGGTCGGCATCTGTTCCGAACACCCGCTGGTGGTTCTCACCCGCCGCGAACTGGCGTCGTACTTCACCTCCCCGGTGGCGTACCTGGTGCTGTTCGGGATGGGGTTCGTCGCCGCCATCGGGTACGTCCAACTGCTCAGCCGCTTGACCGACCCGCGGTCGGTGGCCGACATCCTGGAGCCGATCGTCCGCGACTACTTCGCGTTCGACATCGGCGGGGCCATCGCCGTCCTGGTGCTGGTGCCGGCCGTGACCATGCGGGCATTCAGTGAGGAGAAGCGGACGGGGACGCTGGAAGTGCTGATGACGGCCCCGGTCGGCGAGGCCACGGTGGTGGTGTCGAAGTTCCTGGCCTGCCTCATCTTCTACATGGCCACCTGGATTCCGGCCGGGCTGTTCCTGGTCGGCCTGTGGGTCGGCGGCGGGCAGCCGTTCGAGTACAAGCCGGTCCTCGGTTACTACCTGGCGGTGCTGGCGTGCGGCTGCTCGTTCATCGGGCTGGGGGTGTTCTTCTCCAGCCTGACGCGGAACCAGATCGTCGCCGCCGTGCTGACATTCGCCGTGCTGTTCTTCATGCTGCTGACCGTCATCCGGCCGATCTTCCAGGCGGCCATCGGGCCGGAGTTGGTGCCGATCTTGCGGTGGGTCGATTACCTCGGCCTGTGGCGGCAGGCGCTGAACGGCCAACTGCCGGTGCCGGAACTGGTGGCGCAGGTTAGCCTGGGGGCGTTCTGGGTGCTGCTGACGATCAAGGTGCTGGAAGCGCGGAAGTGGAACTGAGTGGGGGAACCCCCTTCCGTCTGTTCCTTGGGGTGCCGTTGGGGGAACGCGACTCACCTCCCCTCGTTGAGGGGCGGTCGGCGGCGAAGCCGCCGGGAGGGGAGTCTGCTCCTGTTAGCCCGCCGCGCCAGCAAGGGGACGTGCGGGATGCGGGAACGAGTCCGACTGGCCGCGACGGGATTTGGCCCTCACTCGCGCTTCGGGCTAAGGCGTTCGGCGTGTGAAAGTTTACCCCGCCGTCGCGTGGCGGATGGAGCCGTCACCGGTGGGTGGCCGTGGTGTTGAAGTCGCCCGACTCTCCGAGTC
>JBBRUO010000163.1:0-10918 GCA_038247725.1 Gemmatales bacterium | reverse complement strand
TTGAGCGTGAGCATCCCGTCGCCGTTCACGTCCGTCTTCGGCGACTTGAGCGCGGCCGTGGCATCCCCCTGGACGGTGACGGCCACGCTCTTGATGGTGATGCCGCTCGGCGTCATCTTGATCTCGCTCGCCCCACATTTCAGCGTGATCGACTGCGCCGCCTCGATGGTGCTGCCGCCGGCGCTCACCTTGATGGTCTGATTGCCGGTCTTCACCGTCAGCGTGTCGTTGCCGGTGTCCACGCTGACCACGCGATTTCCGGTCTTGATCGTGTGCGTCTGGTCCCCTTCGACGGTGACATCCCGCTTGCCGGTCTCGACGGTCAGGGCGTCGTTGCCGGTCTTCACCGTGCGGGTGCGGTTCCCCGTCTCGATGGTGATGGTCTCGTCGGCGTCCTTCACCGTGAGGGTGCGGGCGTTCTGGATCGTGATGGTCTGGTCGTGCCCGACCTTCAGGTCGTCGTCGTTCTCCACCACCCGATGGGCGTCCTTCTGGGCATGGAAGTAGACGTCCTCTTCGCCCGTCTTGTCTTCGAACCGCAGTTCGTTGAAGTCGTCGGTGCCGCCGCCCGTGCTGCTGCGGGACTTGATGCCGCTCTGCGTCTTCATGTCCGGCAGCGTGTACGGCGGCATCTGGGTGGCGTTGTACACCCGCCCGGTGACGATGGGGCGATCCGGGTCGCCGTTGAGGAACTCGACGATCACTTCCTGACCGATGCGGGGGATGAACACGCTGCCCCAGTTCTTCCCGGCCCACCCTTCGGTCACACGGACCCAGCACGAGCTGTTCTCGTCCTTCGTACCCACCCGGTCCCACACGAACTGGACTTTCACCCGGCCGTACTTGTCGCAGTAGATTTCCTCCCCGCCTGGCCCGACCACGACGGCCCACTGCGGCCCGACGGCGTGCGGGCGAGGCGTCACCCGCGTCGGCCGGAACTGGACGTCCGCCGGGATGCACTCGAACGAATTCGCGTACTCGCCGCGGCCGTCGCGGAGGCCGGGGACGTGCGGTTCGCTGCCCTCGTGCGAAACGGCGGTGAGGGCGAAGCGGACGCCGTCGTCGAGCGGGTGGTCGGTGAGGGTGAACGCGCCCCCCGGCCGGAACGACGAGCAGCCGCCGGTGCCGGTGGCCGTGTCGTACCCGACTTCCTCCTCGCCCATGCGGATGTCGGCCCGCGCGCAGCCGGGGCTGGCCGCGGTGTACCCGCCGGGGAACTCGAACCGCTCGAACTTCTTCGGCCCGTCCAGGGTGACGAGCGTTTCAGTGGTCGCCAACAGGTTCGTCGCCGGCGTCTCGAAGTGGTAGTCGGTGTGGGCCGCCTTGCCGCTGACGAAAGCGTACCGCCGCTCCCAGGTGCCGACCACCTCGGCGTTGGCCAACTCCGGGCGGAACTCGACGGCGGCGTGCGGGTCGCAGTCCTGATAGGCGGACACCGCGTCGAACAGGACCAGCGTGTGCGCGTCGGCCGTGTGGGTGAAGGTGTACCCGATCCCCTCTTCTTCCATCAGCCGGGAGACGAAGTCGAACGCCGACTCGCGGTACTGGACACAGTACTCGCGGGCGGCGTAACTGCCGCTCAGGTCGTCCCGGAAGTCGGAGAAGCCGTACCGCCCGAACACCTCCTTGAGGATGTCCGGCACGGACTTGTTCTGGAAGATGCGGCAGTCGGTGGCGCGGGTGAGGAACCACAGCCACGGTACCACTTCGGCCCGGTACTCGCGGAAGCCACGGCCCATCGCCGGCCCGACCGCCAGCGCCCGCACCAACCCGTGGAACGCGCGGGGCGCTTCGTCCGGGTACACCACCTGCCACGACACGGCCTTGCCGACCACGTCGCCGGCAGCGATGGCGGCATCCGTCACGAGGTCGAGTTGGAACGCGAACGGCCGGGACAGCTCTTCCCGGCCGCGGAACCCGGTGAGGAGGACGGCGTCCGCCCCGAGGGGCGTGTTCACCGTCAGCAGTCGGCCGGTCTGGGGCAGTGGCATTGATGCACTCGGAAGAGTCGGAATCGACATGTCATTCGCGAGCGGCGTCCCCGAACCCGGAAGAACGACTGGGGTCGGTGTTTCGGACCTCGCCGAGTCATCTCGCCGTGCCTCCTTCGCGTGTGCGTTGGCGGCCGGTTTGGAGGGTGTTACTTTCGGAACGCCTTGTCAGGATTGTGCCGCGGCCCGGTCGGACCTCGCAGGGTCGTGAACCTCCCGTCCCGCGTCCGACCGATGGGCAAGTTGTTCTCGTCCACGAAGTCGTCGGGTTCCAGGTTGGCGGCGTCGAGGACGTCTTCGAACTCGGCCATCGTGAGGTAACGGCCGCCGGCCGCGAGGGCGTAATCGCGAATGTTGATGGGGGTCCAGATGAGGTTGTGCTTGACCCACGCGCTGCCGCGAAACCCGGCCGCCCGCATCACCTTGGCCACGATGTCCGAACAGTTCCGCGACAGCATCTTATACGTCGCCCGCGGCTGGATCGCAATCTGGGTCCACGTCGCGCGGGCCTTGAGCAGGTCCCGTCCGCCGTCGGGAATGTGAATCACATGGTCGGGCCAGTACGTCTCGTACTCGACATCACTGATGACGTGAGGGATGCGCCCGCCACCAGACGAGGCCGCGTACCCCTTCTTCCGTTTCTCCCCCACCCCCTCCACTTCGGCCGGAACCCAACTGACGTGGTCGTCCCAGTCCGCGAGTACGCCGTTCCCGAGCGAGTCGAGTTCGTCGCCGATGTTCATGCTGGCGTGGCCGACCCAGGAGTGCTTGCTCCGGCCCATCCCGAGGACGTTGTTCTCCCAAACGTAGATCAGACTCATGGCGATACCGAAGTAGGAGGCGGGAAATCGCCCGGCCGCACGGTGCGGCCGCACGGTGCGGCCGGGCGGGCGACGGCGGTGCGTTACACCTTCTTGGCGGCCGAGATGTCCCAACCGGTCGGCAGCGGGGCCGCCCCGGCGTTCTTCTTGTCCATCGGGATGTACTTGTACACGATCTTGGTGAAATTCAGGCTGAGGCTCTCGCTCGGCTTGTCGCCACCGCTGCTGACGCTGTACCCGCTGACCATGGCGTCGGACAGGACGTACTCGCAGTACGTCTCCAGCTTGTCCTTGTCGGTCTTGCAGAAGTGGATGGTGACGTTCACCCCTTCGCCCCACAGGCTCGCTTCCAGCCAGGCGTAGGACGACGCGTCCATGTCCTTGGTGACGACGATCTCGCTGACGCTCGGGGCGCTCGACTCGCGGTCGTCGCCGCCGCCGGTCGGCGACGAGATGCCGCGGCCGACGCCGAACTGGAAGCTGTTCACTTCCACCCAGCCGTCGGTCCCCTTGTGCCCCTCGGCGGTCACGTCACCCTTGATGTCCCCGTACTTGATGTAAATCGGCATGGTCGGCTCCCTCGGATGGTTGGCGCGTCCCGCGTGATGTGGGGCCGCCGGTGCTGGATGGTCTGGCTCGCACTCGCGAACCGTCTCGTCAAACAGTACGTCGCCGTGGCCGCCCTTTTATCACCGCCGTCCGGGAATTTCTCAGACCGTCACCGCGTACCGGGCGTCGGCCACTGGCCCGGCGAACCCGTGCGAGGCCACCCAGGCGGTGCGGCCCAATCGGGGGCCGCCGATCTCGTCGGGGTCGAGCGCGAGCGGCGGGACGGCGTCCGCCCCGAGGAGCGGGTTCACTTCCAGATCGAATTCCGCGCCGACGTAGGCGCGGGCCAAGTCGGCCATCGCGGCCCGCGCCGCGCCCCCCGGTTGCAGCGACTGAAACGCCGGGAAGTCCAGCGGTCCCAGGCGAATCCGCACCTTGTTCCGCACGTCCCACACCCGCCGGCCGACCACCGCGTCCCGTCCCAGTTGGGTGTTCCGGCCGGTCGGCGCGTCGGCCGTCGGCAGCACGGTGCGGTTCTCCGCGTCGAGGTACAACCACTGGCCGACGAACTCCTCCACCGTGACGGGCCAGCCGAAGTGCCCGCGAAGGACGCGCTCCAACCCGGCCGCCGTCGGCGGGCGGGCGGCGAACAGGGCGGCGAATTCCAGGAAGACATCGTCCGGGAACGCCGCCCGGCCTCGGAGGCCCGCCGTCCCGACGCCGGCCACGGCCCGCACCGCGACGGTTCCCCCCGCCGCCTCCGGGTCCGCCTCGTGCGCGGCCGGCAGGTGCCCCTTCTCCCACACCCGCATTTGCAGGGAGAACAGGCGGTGGTGGAAGACATCGAGGAAGTCGCGGAGGGTGGTGTCCTTCGCCCGCGCCCGCCGCATGGCCAGTGCCGTGTAGTGCTGGGGCAGGATGCCGTTCGGCCCGGTCAGGCCGGTGAAGGTGACGCCGAGGCGCGGCGGGGTGTTCGCTCGGGCGGGGGTTAGCGCGGTGATCGCCGAGCGGGGGAAGTTCAGCCCCGGCGGGACGACGATTTGGACCGGTTCCGCGGCCGGCGGCGTGTCCGTGCCGACGCGCCGGCCGGCCGCCCGTTCGAGCAGCCGCACGGCTTGGTGGAAGTCGAACCCCTCCGGCGCAGCCGCCAGGGCGTCCGTCACAGGACCTCGCGGTTCCCGGCGCGGGTCGGCCATCGGTGATACTCCCGGTCTTGCGCGGCCACCTTCGCCACCGTGCGGGTGAACGTGTTCAGCGACGCCTGGAGCGGGAAGAAGCGGTCCAGTACGGCTCCGAAGAGGAACAAGTCCCGGCCGCCGAACCGCTCCTCGTCGAGCGTGACCGTCACTTCCACGCCCCGCCCGATGCCGCCGTTCAGCCGCCCCGTGATCCGGGCCGCGTCGAGGCTCACCACGCCGTCGATGGCGGCGCGGGTGTCGGGCCGGTCGGCGAAGTCGTACAGGGTCAGGTACTCTCGCAAGGCCGCCGCCGCATCCACCCCGCCCGCGAGGGACAGGTGGTTGAGCGTCAGGTGCGACACCAGACGCCAGAGCGTTTCGGGGCCGAGTTTCGGCCGCAGTGTGAGCGTCGGTGGCGTCAGGCAATGAATCGCCGACACGGCCGCGCCGCCCTGGGAGAACTGCAACCGGGGTTGGCCGCCGCCGAACGGCAGCCGGCTCGGCAGGTCGCGATTCAGGCACGTCGTCTCGACGTGGACCGTCCAGCCGGCCGGCGGGGAAGGACGGTTCGTGCGGTCCACGACCGCGACCGTCACGTCCGTCCCCCGATCCGTCACCGCTTCGGCCGTCGTGCCGCCGGCCGACGGCACCCGCCGCGCGTGCCACGACACCGCGTCCGCCTGCCCGCCGTGCCGCCGCGCGTACAGCGGCAGCCACTCGACGACTTCTCCGGTCGGACTGGTCCCGGTCACGCGGTCCACCGTGTACACCTCGTGGGCGAGCGGCCGGCGGACGTCCGGGACGACGCGATATTCCGGCTCGGCGTGCGTCAGGCGGATCGGCTCGGCGCGGCGCGAGTACAGGTTCACCACCGGCGTGCAACCCAGGCGGAAGGTGTCGGCGGACACCTGCGGTTCCAGGTCGGCGGCGGCTCGGTCCAGGTAGACGAACAGTTCCAACTGCCGGCCGGCGCGCGCCAGGGCGGCCGGGGGTATGACCACATCGACGAAATGAAATTTCCGCGGGAAGGCGAAGAACTCGGTCAGCAGCCGGTACCCTGGCAACGACCGGTTCGGGTACGGCAGCAGGCCCTCGTCCTCGCCAAACCCGACCGGGCGGAGGACCGTCGGGTCGGTCACCACGGCGGCGCGGTCGTCCGGGGCGGTGGCGAAGGCGACGCGGCGGGCCGAGCGGAACAGCATCTCGTAGAGGCGGTTCACCACCTGCGCCTGCCCGTGCAGGTACAACCGCACGGTGCCGACGCCGAGGGCCGCGAATGGCCGCGTGCCCGACCGCGCCGTCAGACGGATGCGAAGGACCGCCGCGGCGGAGGTGACGCCAGTGATCGGCGGGGCGGTGAAGGGGGCCGCGCGAAGTTCGACCAGCGACACGTCAACGGGCAGCAGGGTGGCGGGGTAGACGGTGCGGAACCGGCACGGCTCGCCCTGGATCGGCTCGGTCTCGACGCCTTTCCCGCGGGGCACGACCAGTCCGCCGGCCAACTCGTTCTGACCGGGATCGAGGTCGAACTGGACGACGGCGGCCGACGGGATCGGGTTCAGGTAATGCGGGTACAGGATGCCGAGCAGGGTTTCGGCCATGCCGGCGTAGCCGTCGTCGAGTTTCTCGCGCAGCCCGGCCGTCAGGTACGCGAACCCTTGCAGCAGCCGCTCGACATGCGGGTCCTCGCTCCCGTCCGCGCCGAGGCGGAGGCGGCCGGCCACCTTCGGGTGCGCGTCGGCGAACCGCGCGGCCTGCGCGCGGAGGTGCGACAGTTCGCGGTTGTAGTACCCCAACAGATCGTCGGTCATGCGGACTCCCCGCCGACGGTGAACGTCGTGGTGGTCGGTTCCATCACCGTGTCGAACACCACCGGCTCCGGGGCCGGGTCGGCCCGCATCAGCGCGTCGATGCGGAACCGCAGCGTCCGCTCCGTCGGGTCGCCGTCGGTGACGAGGTCCACCTTCACCGCGAGCAGTCGCGGCTCGTTCCGGCGGATCACGCCTTCGATCTTACGGCACATCTCGGCCCGTTCTTTCGCCCCGGATGTCCCGGACCCGCTGAAATCCGCCAGCCCGTAGGTCAGGATCGATTTCGCCGCCTCGCCGTACTCGGCCGGCACCTCGGCGAACCGCTGGCGGGTGTTCAGCAACAGTTCCAGATCCCGCCGCACGGCCGCCCGCAACTCGCGGAGCAACTGCGTCCGGCTCTGCGGCGGTTCGACCGACGTGGCCGGGTCGAGGTCGATGAGCCGGTCCAGCACCGACGGCAGTAGCGGCTGATCCGAGCGGACGCGGGTCGAACTCGGCGGCATCGTAGGTCTCCGGGGCGACGGGCGGACTCCAACCGGAATACGGAACCGACCGCCGACTTGTTTCACCGGGCCGGGTCACAGCCGCTCGCACAGGCCGGCGAGCCAGTCCAGGAAGACCGCCACGTCGGCCGGACTCGACACCCGATACCGCGCGGCCGTCGGGTGGTCGCCGACGCACACCGTCACCCCGTCGGGCAGGGCGGCGAAGGCGTCCTCGTCGGTGCGGTCGTCGCCGAGGAAGATCGGTACGGCTTCCGGTCCCGACTGGTGTCGAATGAGTTGAAGCGCCGCCGACCCCTTGTTCCGCGCCCCGTTCGCCCGGACCTCGCTGCCGTGCAGCCCGTGCAGGACGTGCAGCGTGGGCAACCCGGCGGCGGCGGCGGCGACGGCCGCGATGACCGGCCCCCGTTCGTCCGGCGGGACCGCGCGGTAATCGACCGACAGGCTGTACGTCTTGTGGTCGATCACCACGCCCTGGATGAGCGGGAGCGGGGATTCGGCCAGCCGGTGGTGGGCGGTGCCCAGCGCCACCGCCGCTTCCCCGGCCATCGCGTCGGTCAGTTTGAGGCCGGGCGCGTCGATCTCGGCCCCGTGGTTGCCGGCGTAGGCCACCCCCGACAACCCCATCCGCGGCCGGATGTCGCTTAAAGCACGCCCGCTGATGATCGCCACCGCCGCCGTCGGGCACGCGGCCAGGCGGGCGACGGACGCCGCCGCGAGCGGGTCGATGGCGGCCTCCCACGGGTCATCGACGAGCGGGGCCAGGGTGCCGTCGAAGTCGCAGCCGACCCACACCGTGCCGGCGCGGCGGATGCGGTCGTCGAGGTCGTTCAGGTGGTCCGACAGGCGCATGGCGGTCACTCCGAGAAGTCGAATTTCAGCAGCTCGGACAGCACTTTCCCACCCCACCGGTAGACGTTATGCCGTTCCACGTGTTCCCGCATCCGCCGCATCCGCCGGGTGCGTTCGTCGGCCGGCATGGTCAGCGCGGCGTGCATGGCGTCGGCCATTTCCTGGACGGCGAACGGGTTCACCTGGAGGGCGTCGTTCAGTTCCCGCGCGGCTCCGGTGAACCGGCTCAGCACGAGCACCCCGTCGTCGTCGGTGCGGGCGGCGATGAACTCCTTCGCCACCAGGTTCATGCCGTCGTGCAGGCTGCTCACCACGCAGAACCGGGCCAGCCGGTGAATGGCCATCATGCCCGCCGGCTCGTGGTGCTCCTTCAGTAAGTGGATCGGCTCCCAGTCGGCGTGCCGCCACCGCGCGTTCACGCTCGCGACGAGCGCGTCCACGTCGTCCTCGAGTTTCTGGTATTCGGGGATGGTCGAGCGGGAAGGGGCGGCCAGTTGCAGGAACACGAATCGCCCGCGCCACTCCGGGTGGTGTTCCAGCAGGTGGTCGATGGCCCGCAACCGCTGCGGGATGCCCTTGCTGTAGTCCAGCCGCTCGATGCCGACGCCGATCAGTTCGGCCCCGTCGCCCAGCCGCGCCCGCCACCGCCCCATCGCCGCCTCGACCGCCGGGGACACGGCCGCCGCCGCGTGTTCTGCGAAGTCGATGCTGATGGGGAACTCGCGGACGGTCGTGACGTGCCCGGCGCGGGTGACGGTGGACCGGTCGGGGTCCACGCGGGCCTCGATGTGCCGGTCCACGGTGTCCAGGAAGTTCTGGCAGTGGTGGCGGATGTGGAAGCCGAGCAGGTCGTTGCCGAGCAGCCCGTCCAGCAACTCCTCGCCCCACGGGAACACCCGGAACACTTCCGGGGGCGGCCACGGGATGTGCCAGAACTGGGCGACGATCAGGTTGGCGTTCGCGTTCTTCAGCATCCGCGGCAGCAGGCAGAAGTGGTAGTCCTGGATGAACACGAACGCCGGCTCGTCGCCCACCTCCTGGAGGACGGCGTCGGCGTAAAGCTGGTTCACCTCCCGATACATCTCCCAATCGGTCGGGCGGAACACCGGCGGGGTGAAGGTGACGTGGCACAGCGGCCACAGGCCTTCATTCGCCAGCCCGTAGTAGAACCCCTGCTCCTGTTCCTTCGTCAGCCACACCCGCCGCAGGGTATAGGTCGGGTTGCCCGGCGGCACCGCCACCCGGTCGAACTCGTCCACCACGTCGCGGTCGGCGTCCCCGGCCCCGTAGCCGACCCAGGTGCCGCCGCTGGCGTCCATGAGCGGGGCGATGGCGGCGGCCATGCCGCTGGCCGGGCGGACCGCCTCGATGCGGTCGCCGACCCGCTTGTGGATGACCGGCTCCCGGTTCGCCACGACGAGGAACTTCACCCCGGACAGTCTGGTCTGGATCAGCTCGTGCAAGGACTTCCGGGTCCACATGTTCGTGTCCTCACGGCGGGTGCGGGCGTGCGACGTTCGGTCGCGGGGAGGTGTGCGACCGGCACTTCTCCCCGTAACATATGAAGAATGTGGGGATTCACTCGCCGCGGCCGGGGACCAGTCGGATGAGCGTCACGCCCGAACAAATCGCGGAGTTTCGCGGGAAGCGGTACAACGGTACCGTCACGCGCCTGGACCGGCTGCACTCGGACCTGATGGTCCTCCGGGTGAAGCCGGACTTCCCCCGCCCGGCGTATCTGGCCGGGCAGTACACGACGATGGGGCTGGCCAACTTCGAGCCGCGCGAGGACGGCTGCCAGGAAGAGGTGCTGAAGCCGGACGACCTGCTGAAACTGGTCCGCCGGTCGTACTCGATTAGTAGTTCGGTCTTCGCCGACGGCGACGCGATCCGCGACCCGGCGGCTGACGACTGGCTTGAGTTCTACATCGTCCTCGTCCGCGAGAACTCCGACGGCCGCGTCCCGGCGCTGACGCCCCGGCTGTTCAAGTTGGCCGTCGGCGACCGCCTGAACGTGGGCGAGAAGATCACCGGCCACTTCACCCTGGAGTCGGTGACGCCCGGCGACAACGTGGTCTTCCTCGGCACCGGCACCGGCGAGGCCCCGCACAACTCGATGCTGGCCGACCTGCTCCGCGCGGGGCACACCGGCCACATCCTGAACGCCTGCTGCGTCCGGTACGCCCGCGACCTCGGCTACACGCCGACGCACGCCCGCTTGATGGCCCGGTTCCCGAACTACAAGTACCTGCCGCTGACCACCCGCGAGAACGTCGGCGCGGGGAAGGTGTACATCCAGGACTTGATCGCCAGCGGCGAGTTGGAACAGCACCTCGGCGCGAAACTCGATCCGGCGAACACGCACGTGTTCCTGTGCGGTAACCCGAAGATGATCGGCATCCCGGTGAGGAACAAGGAGACCGGCAACTGGGACTACCCCGCGCCGGTCGGGGCGATCGAGGAGTTGGAGAAACTCGGCTTCAAGGCCGACAACCCGGCCCTGAAGGTGGACGGCACCGTCCACTTCGAGAAGTACTGGTAGTCTCGGCGAGCGGGGGAGGGCGAGGCCGGTGCCGATCCGGATTGAAGACGGCGATCTTGGGAGGGCGAGGCTCCCGCCGAGCCGAACTGGAAGGATTTCGATGGCTGAACAAAATGCCGACCGCCCATCGCGGAAGCACCCGGCCCACGGCGTTTTCCGGAACGTCACCGGAAACACAATCGTGCTGCTCACGGTGTGTACCGATCAGCGGGTCTCCTGGCTCGCTTCGCCCACCGTCCAGAGCGGGTTGCTCGCAGTTTGGGAGACCGCCCGCGCATGGCTGGTCGGGCGATACGTCTTGATGCCCGACCATCTCCGTCTCTTCGCCGTTCCCGGCGAGATCGACCTTCCATTCGATAACTGGGTGCGTTACTGGAAATCTCAGTATTCCAAACGATTTGGCGTTCCGGATCACCAATGGCAGGTGGACCATTGGGACCGGCGGCTGCGTCGGGAAGCGGCCTACGACGACGCCTGGGAATACGTCCGGAACAACCCCGTCCGGGCCGGTTTGGTAACGGATCCGGATGATTGGCGGTATCAAGGTGTCGTCCACGAATTCCGGTGGGATTGACTCCATCTTCGGGAGGGCGAGGCTACCGCCCCGCCCCCCAAGTGTTTAGCGGCGCGGGGGGGGCCGCGCCCGCCCCAAAAACAACAGGGCCGGGGGG
>JBBRUO010000162.1:0-10924 GCA_038247725.1 Gemmatales bacterium | reverse complement strand
TCACCGACGACGCGCGGCTGATCGCGCTCGCGGCCGTCGGGGCGGTGCCGGAGTTGCCGCCGACGTTCCCCGCCGAGAAGGTGCGCGGGTTCGTGCTGGCGGACTGTTGCCGGGCGTTCGAGTTCATCGTTCGGAACGTGGACACCCGCCGTGAGCGGGTTCATATCGAAGCGGAGGTCGTGCGGTCGCACCGACTCCGGGACTTCCTCGGCTTCAATCGCGCGAAACACGCGGTACTGGAAGCGGCCATTCTCGCGACGCGGTTCCACCTGTTGCCGGCGGCGGAGATCGACGCCGAGTTCGGGAAACTGCGGGTCATCGTCGAGAAGACTGGCGACGCGGCGGAGTTCGAAGCGATGGCGGTGCTGGAAGGGCGGTGGCGGGAGTTTCGGGGGGAGACCGTATGATCCGCGTCCGCGCTCCCAGCCGGTTGCACTTCGGGTTGCTGAACGTGCCGACCGCCGACACTCCCACCGACGCCCGGTTGTTCGGCGGCGTCGGTCTGATGGTGACCGACCCCGGCGTGATCGTCCGCGTGACTCCCGCCGACGAGTGGAGCGCGGCCGGTCCGTCCGCCGACCGGGCGCTGGGGTTCGCCCAGCGGTTCGCCCCGCCCGCGGTGCGGTTCCGCGTCGTCGTGGAATCGTGCCCGGCGGAACACGTCGGCCTGGGCGTCGGTACGCAACTCGGGCTGGCGGTGGCGAAAGCCGTTGCGGTGGAAGTCGGACTGCCGCACCTGACGGCGGTGGAACTGGCCGGGCGGGTCGGGCGCGGGGCGCGGTCGGGGGTGGGCGTCCACGGGTTCGACGGCGGCGGACTGATCCTGGACGCCGGGAAGCGAAACGGCGAAGCCGTTTCGTCCTTGCACGCGCGGCGGCACCTGCCGGCCGACTGGCGGGTCGTGCTGGCGTGCCCGCGCGGCGCGCCCCGTTGGCACGGCGACGCCGAACGCCACGCCTTCGCCACCCCCACCCCCGCGAACGCCGCTCGCCTGCGCGAACTCTTTGAAATCCTGGGCGAAACTGCTGACGACCCGACGTTCGCGGCGGCGCTGCACGAATACAACCGCGAGGCCGGGGCGGTGTTCGCGGCGGCGCAGGGCGGCGCGTATTCCGGCCCGGAAGTTGCATCCCTGATCGCCCGCGTGCGCGGTCTCGGCGTGGCGGCCGTTGGGCAGTCGTCGTGGGGGCCGACGGTGTTCGCGCTGACCCCTGATGCGGATCGGGCCGACTGGCTGGCCGGGCAACTGGCGTCGCCGGACCTGGAGTTCGTGACCGTCACTCGCCCGGCTACGACCGGCGGCGGCGTCCTCGTAGATTGACGCGACGGAGTCAAATCCGTTCGCCCCATTTCGGAGCCTACCCATGCGAACCGACGGCAGTAACGAGAAAGGCAACGTCGAAGATCGCCGCGGCATGAAGCGGAGTACTGTGGTCGGTGGCGGTCTCACGGTCCTCATCGTCGGGTTGGTGGCGTCGTACTTCGGCGTCAACCCCCAACTCGTCCAGCAGTTCCTCGGCGGGGCCGGCGGCCAACAGCAGCAAGCCGGGCCACCACCGAACGACGGGTACAAGGAGTTCTCCGAAGACATCCTCGGCATGATGGACAGCGTGTGGCGGAAGGAGTTCCAGACGAACCGGTACGGTGTCAGTTACGAGAAGCCGCAGATGGTGCTGTTCCGCGAGGCGGTGAACACGAAGGGGTGCGGGAACAACATCCCGTCCGGCGTCGGCCCGTTCTACTGCCCGGCCGACAAGACGGTGTACCTCGACCCGACGTTCTTCGCCGAACTGGAGAAACTCGGCGGATCGAAGGCCAAGTTTTCGCAGGCCTACGTCATCGCGCACGAAGTCGGCCACCACGTCCAGAACCTGCTCGGCTACAACGATCGCATGGAGTACGCCAAGGCCGGGCGGGACGGCTTCCGCCGCGAGGGCGAGAACGCCGGCATCCGCCTGGAACTGCAAGCCGACTATCTCGCCGGCGTGTGGGCGAGGCAGGCGCAAGACCGGTACAAGATTCTGGACAACCCCCGCGAGGTGGAAGAGGCGCTGAAGACGGCCAAATCCATCGGCGACGACCTGCTGACGAAGGGCCGCGTGTCCCCGGAGAACTTCAACCACGGCACCGCCAAGCAGCGATACTTCTGCTTCAAGAAGGGCTTCGACACCGGCAACGCCAGCAAGCAGTACCTGGACAAGTTCTTCGACCCGAGAATCGAGCCACTAAAGATCGGGCCGAACGAAGGGTTCTGACGCCCGACTACTGCCGCTTCGCCAGGTACGCGCCGAGGGCGCGGTCCACCGGTTGGTCGGTCCGCAGCATGTGGTAGTCGATGTTCAAATCCTGGGCGACGCGGCGGAGTTGGGTGCGGTGCGCCTCGAAGTTGCGGATGTACTCCTCTCGGAACCGTCGCGCGTCCACGATCACCTCGTTGCCGGCCACCTCCAGATTCTTGAACTTCGTCGGGTTCTTGAACGGGAACTCCAACTCCTCCGGCGCGAGGATCTGAAACAGGATCACCTCGTGGTGGCGGAACCGCAGGTGCCGCAGCGCCCGCGTGAGTGCGGGGATGTCGTCGAAGCAGTCGGACAGCAGCATCACGAGGCCGCGCCGCTTCAGGTGCCGGCCGGCGATCTGGTCCCACACCGCGCCGAGGGACGTTTCCCCGCCCGGCTCGGTGTTTTCTAACGTGCGGAACACGTTGAGCAGGTGCTTGGAGCTGGTCTTGGGCGGCAGGAACTGGCGCGGTTTGGTGTCGTGCGTCAGCACGCCGACGGCGTCCAGTTGGCCGAGCAGCAGGTACGCCATGCTGGCCGCGACTTGCCGGGCGAACTCGAACTTGCTCAGCTTCTGCCCGCCCTGGTAGGCCATGCTGCCGCTGGCGTCCACCACCAACACGGCCTTCAGGTTCGTCTCTTCCTCGTACTCCTTGATGAAGTACCGGTCGGTCTTGCCGAACGCCCGCCAGTCGATGCGGCGGATCTCGTCGCCGGGGTAGTACTGTCGGTGCTCGGCGAACTCGATGCTGAACCCCTTGAAGGGGCTTTTGTGGACGCCGGTGAGGAACCCCTCGACCACCCGCCGGGCGATCAGCGACAGCCCGCCGTACTTGGCCAACTCGGTCGGGTCGAACACGCGGGGCATCGCTTCGGGTTCCAGGTTCGCCAAGAATCACGCCGCCGCCGGTTCCGGCAGCGGGTTCGGCACGGCGTTCGCCCCGCCGGCCGCCGGCCGCAATACGAATGCCAGCCCGATGGCCACCACCGCGAAGCACGCGGCCAGTTCGCCGACGCGCGGGTAGCCGACCAGCGGTACCGTCTCATCGAACCCGCCGCCGCTCATCATCGCCCCGGACACGAGCGCCGCCAGCCCGGTGCCGAAGTGCGACACGGCGTTGTTCAGGTTACTGAACCGGCCCCGCACGGCCGGCCGCGCGGCGGCCATCATCATCGCCTGGGCGGGCACGATGCGGCCGGTCGCCATGACCATGAAGCCGGTCGCCAGCAGCACCCCTTGCGTCACGTTGGTGGGTGTCAGGTGCGTAATCAACAGCGTCATCACGATCGATCCGGTGGCGGCGCACACGAATACGGGCCGCGCCCCGATGCGGTCGGTCAACACGCCGATGATGTTCATGCCGACCAGCGTGAATATCCCGGCGAGCGAGTACGCCAGCATCACCGCGTCTTCGCTCATCCCGCCGTTGTATTGCATGAACGGGGCGATGAACGGCACCACCAGGAACGCGCCCATGACCAGGAAAAACATGAACGCGAAGGAGCGGACGTGGGTCGGCTCGACGGCCACGGCGAGCAGCGCCTTTAACTCCCCGCCCCGCTCGGACGTGCGGTGCCCGGCGACGGATTGCATCCACACCAGCGCCATCACCCACACGGCCGCGCTCAGCCCGCCGAGGAACAGAAACGGCGCGCCGGTGTCGAACCACTTGGCCAGCGACAACCCCAGCGGGATGCCAGCGATGACGGCCACCGCGAACGCCGACGTGACGGCCCCGATGGCGGTGCCCCGCTTCCGCTCCGGGAACACGTCGGCGATGATCGCCAGCAGGACCGACGCGGCCAGCCCGCCGAACCCGCCGGCGCACCCCCGCGCGACGAGGAACGTCTCGTAACTGGCGGCCAACCCGCAGAAGACGGTGGCGACGGCGAACCCGCCATAGGCGAACAGCAGCAGGTGCTTGCGGTCGAACCGGTCCGCCACCACCGCCCCCAGCAACCCGACGACGAACGCGGCCAGCGCGTACACCGAGATGAGCGTGGAGAACTGGAACGGCGTGATGTCCAGGTCGTGCATCAACTGCTTGCCGAGCGGCATGATGATGACGAAGTCGAGCAGGTGAGTGAAGTTGACGGCGGCCAGGAGAGCGATGAGGGCCCACTCGCGGGCGGAGAAGCGCGGCTTCGGCGCGGACGGTTCGGTCATCGGTTCCGGTCCCAGGTGGCGGAGAGGGCGGAAGGGGGATACCCGAAACGGATACCGAACTTACAGGTGAGGTTCGCTTCGGGGCGAACCGTCCCTCTTGTTGGACGGGTATCGCCTCACTTCCCGGTCGGGATGGTCTCGAGCAGTTTCGCCACCACGTCGTCTGTGGTGATGCCGTCGGCGTCGGCGTGGAAAGTGGTCATGATGCGGTGCCGCAACACCGGCGGGGCGACCGCCTTGATGTCTTCGGTGGTCACATGCACGCGGCCGTTCAGGATGGCCCGCGCCTTGCCGCCGAGGATCATGAACTGGCACGCCCGCGGCCCGGCCCCCCAACTGACCAGGTCCGGGATCCACTTCGGCACGCCCGTCTCCTTCGGCCGCGTCGCCCGCACCAGGTCCGCCACGTAACTGAAGATGTGGTCGGCCACCACCACCTGCCGTACCACGTCCTGATACCGCAGGATCTGGTTGCCGTCGATCAGCGGCACCAACTCCGGCTTGGCCGACCCGGTGGTCGCCTTCATGATCTGGATCTCCTCGCCCCGGCTCGGATACTCCACCCGCACGTTGAACATGAAGCGGTCCTGCTGCGCTTCCGGCAGCGGGTACGTCCCTTCCTGTTCGATGGGGTTCTGCGTGGCCAGCACGAAGAACGGCGCGGGCAACTTGTACGTCTGCCCGCCGGCGGTGACGTGCCCCTCCTGCATGGCTTCCAGCAGCGCCGCCTGGGTTTTCGGCGGGGTGCGGTTGATCTCGTCGGCGAGGATCATGTTGGCGAACAGCGGGCCGGGCATGAACAGGAACCGCCGGCGGCCGGTCTCCGGGTCGTCTTGCAAGATGTCGGTGCCGGTGATGTCGGCGGGCATCAGGTCCGGGGTGAACTGCACCCGCTTGAAGCTGAGCGCCAGCACGCGGGCGACGGTGGACACCAGCAGCGTCTTGGCCAGCCCCGGCACCCCCACCAGCAGGCAGTGGCCGCGGCTGAACAGCGACATCAGCAGTTGCTCGACGACGGCCTTCTGCCCGACGATCACCTTGCCGATCTGGTCGGTCAGCCGCTCGTAGGTGGCGGCGATCTCGCGGACGGTGTTGGCGTCCGTGACGGGCGTGGCGACGGGCGGCGGCATCGGGTCGGCTCGCGGGCGAGGAGTGAAGGGGGATTTTAGGAGTCGCGGGCCGGGTCGCTACAATTCCTCCGAATTCCCGGCACGAACTTGAGGCGAGGAACCGCGTGGCTGACCAGAAACCGCCGTCCACGACGAAGAAGAAACGGCCGACGCCGCCGAAGTTCACGCCGACACGGAAGCCGGACGGCGTGAGCCTGGAGGAGTGGCAGACGCAACTCCGCCGGCAGTTCGGCCGCGAGCAGAAGTTCAAGGCGCGGAACGTCGGCGACGGGTTGGCCTTCTCGGACTTCGCGGTGACGAACCCGAAGTCCGGCAACACCTACCGCGTCCGCATCCGCGGCCCGCACCCCGGCGACAACGGCTGCACCTGCCCGGACTTCGCCACCAACACCCTCGGCACGTGCAAGCACATCGAGTTCGTGCTGGCCAAACTGGAGCGCGGGCGGGAGTCGCGGCGGGAACTGCGGGGCGTGTACGAGCCGGCCGTCGGCGAAGTGTTCCTCCGGTACGGGTCGCGGCGGGAGGTGTGCTACGCGCCGCCGGCCGACGCCCCCGCCCCGCTCCGCAAGTTGGCCGCCAAGTTCTTCGACCCCACCGGGCGGATGCGGGACGGGGTGGCCAGCCGGTTCGCCGAGTTCCACGAGGCCGCGAGCGAACACGACCCGGACATGGCCGTGGGCGACGGGGTGATGGAGTTCCTGGCCGAGCAGACCGACGGCGAGCGCCGGGCCGCGACGGTGGCGGAACTGTTCCCCGCCGGGGTGCGGTCGCCCGCGTTGGACGGGCTGCTGAAGGTGCCGCTGTACGACTACCAGCGGGAAGGGGTGCTGTTCGCCACCCGCGCCGGCCGCTGCCTGATCGGCGACGAGATGGGCCTGGGCAAGACGGCGATGGCCATCGCCACGGCCGAAGCGATGGCCCGGCACTTCGGCGTCGAGCGGGTGCTGGTCGTCTGTCCGACCTCCCTGAAACACCAGTGGAACGGCGAGATCACGCGCTTCACCGACCGCGCTGTGCGGGTGGTGGACGGCGAGAAACCGCGACGGAGCGCCGCCTTCGCCGACCCGGTGCCGTTCTTCAAGATCACCAACTACGACACGGTCCACGCCGACCTGCCAGAGATCGAAGCGTGGGCACCGGACCTGGTCATCCTGGACGAAGCCCAGCGGATCAAGAACTGGACGACGCGGGTGGCCCGCAGCGTCAAGAAAGTGAAGTCGCCGTATGCCGTCGTCCTCACCGGCACGCCGCTGGAGAACCGGCTGGAGGAACTCATCTCGATTGTCCAGTTCGTGGACCCGCACCGCCTCGGCCCGACCTTCCGCCTACTGCACGACCACCAGGTCCGCGACGAGGTGGGCAAAGTCACCGGCTACCGCGACCTCGGCCGCATCGGGCAAACGCTCGCGCCGATCCTGTTGCGGCGAACGAAGCAACAGGTGCTGTCGCAACTGCCAGAACGGATCAAGTCCACCGTCTTCGTGCCGATGACCCCGAAGCAGCAGGTGTTGCACACCGAGAACCAGGAACTGGTCGCCCGCATCGTGCAGAAGTGGCGGCGGTTCGGCTTCCTCACCGAGCGCGACAAGCAGCGGCTGATGGTCGGGCTTCAGAACATGCGGATGGCGTGCGACAGTAGCTACCTCCTCGATTCGGCCACCGACCACGGGTTGAAGGTGTCCGAGATCGACACTGTGTTGGGCGAATTGCTGGAAGATCCCTCGACGAAGGTGGTGGTGTTCAGCCAGTGGCTGCGGATGCACGAACTGCTGGCGAAGGCCGCCGAGGCGCGGGGGTGGGGGCATGTGCTGTTCCACGGCGGGGTGGAGAGCCGCAAGCGGGGCAAGCTGATCGAACAGTTCCGCACCGACGCCGACTGCCGGCTGTTCCTCAGTACGGACGCCGGCGGGGTCGGGCTGAACCTGCAATTCGCATCGGTGGTGCTGAACGTGGACCTGCCGTGGAACCCGGCGGTGCTGGAGCAGCGGATCGGCCGCGTCCACCGGATGGGGCAACGGCAGCCGGTGCGGGTGGTGAACTTCGTCGCCAAGGGGACCATCGAGGAGGGGATGCTGGGCGTGCTGAAGTTCAAGAAATCGCTGTTCGCGGGGGTGCTGGACGGCGGCGCGTCGGACATCGACTTCGGCGGCACGCGGCTGAAGAAGTTCCTGGAATCGGTGGAGGAAGTGACCGGGCAGATTCCCACCGCGCAGGTGGCGGAATCTCAAGAAGCGGCCGAGGCGAAGCGGGAGTTCGCCGAGGAACCGACGGCCGCGAAGGAGGGGGACGCGGACGAGTCACGGTCGCCCGCACCGGGCGGCGACCCGTGGGCGGCGCTGCTGCAAGCCGGGGCGGCGGTGCTAGGGCAACTCGCCGCGCCGACACCCGCCGGGGCGACCCGCGATTCGTTCGTCCGAACCGACGACGCGACCGGCGAGACGTACCTCCGGCTGCCGGTGCCGTCGCCGGAGTTGCTGACGCAAGCCGTCTCCGCGCTGACGGCGCTGCTGGCCGGGTTGAAGAAGGGTTAACGACTCACGAGTTCGCGGTAGAACCGCTCGAACCGCTGCCGCATGGCGTCCCGGCTGTACTCGGCTTCGACCCGGCGGCGGGCGGCGGCCCCCAGTTCGGCCGCGCGGTCGGGATTCCGCAACAACTCCGCCAGGGCCGATGACAACGCGGCGTCATCGTTCGGCGGGACGAGGACGCCGCACCCGGCGAGCAGCGTCGGGGTCGCGCCGACGGCGGTGGCGACGACCGGCAACCCGGCGGCCATGTACTCCAACACCGCGTTCGACATGCCTTCCGAGTGCGACGGCAGTACCGCCACGTCGAGCGACCGCAAGAACGCCGGCACGTCGGAAATGGACCCGCGCAGGTTGAACCGATCGCCGAGGCCGAGTTCGCGATGGAGGGCTTCCAGTTCCGCCCGCTGTTCGCCGTCGCCGGCCACTTCGAAACGGAGGTGCGGGAAGTCGGCGAGGAGCGACTTCGCCGCCCGCATCAGCCCGGCGATGTTCTTGACGGGGCGAAGGTTGGCGACGGTGCCGACGCGGAATGTGTCTTTGCTGGTTCCCTCCTCCACTGATGGGACCGTGATTGTGTCTTTGCTGGTCCCCCCCTCCCGCCAGGGGAGGGGGGGACCAACGAACCGCCAGGGGAGGGGGGGACAAATCCAAATCCACCCCGTTTTCGATCACCGCCACTCGCTTGCGCGCCAGCCCTTCGGCCGACATCAGCGCATCGCGGCCCAACTCCGAGTTCGTCAGCGTGACATCCACCCACGGGCGGATCACCCGGCCGAGCAGCTTGTGCTTCCGCGACAGCCAGTAGCCGAGGTTGTTCCGCACCCTCACCACCTTCCGCACCCCGCACGCCTTCGCCACCGGCACCGCGAAGTAGGCCGAGTCCAGGAAGTAGATTTGCGCCACGTCCGGCCGGTGCTCGCGCCAGAACCCCCGCAGGCGCTTCGCCGCTGACACCGCATTGACACTGAATAGCTTCCGCAGGCCGAGCCGCAGGATCGGCACCCCAGCCGGTTCCAGTTCCCGCGACGCATCCCCTTCCCCGTCGAGCAGCACCAGCGACGACTGCACCGCCCGCCGGTCGAGCGTTCGCAGCAGCGCGAGCAGTTGCGATTCCGTCCCCGCGCGGCCGAGGTTGTCGATGACGAACGACACGCGGATCGGATTGCCGAAGTGGTACTCGTGCGTCACGCCGCGATCCTCCGAGGTGTCAAGCTTTGGAACAACTCGGCGTATCGCTCGGCCTGCGCGGCGAAGGTGAATTCGGCCCGCATCCGGTTTCGACCGGCGGTGCCCATCCGCGCTCGCAACTCGGCGGAGTCGAGCAGCGTGCGCAGCTTGTCCGCGATGGCGGTCGGCTGACCGCTCGGCACCAAGAAGCCGGTGTGGCCGTCGGCGATCACTTCCGGTGTTCCGCCGACGGCGGTCGCCACCACCGGGATGCCGGCCGCGCTCGCCTCCAGGGCCACGTTCGGCAGCCCTTCGGTGAACGACGGCAGCACGACGACATCGGCGAACGGCAAATACTTGTCCAAATCGGGGGTGAAGCCGGGCATCCGGAACCGGTCGGCGATGCCCAACTCCCGCGCCCGCGCTTCCAACTTCGCCCGCTCTGCACCGTCGCCGAACAGGACGAACCCGCAGTGCGGGTTCGTCTTCAGCGCCTCCGCCGCCGCGTCGAGCAGCACCGCGAACCCCTTCTCCGGGCTGAGCCGGCCGGCCGCCAGGACGACGTGCGACACCGGGGTGTCAGCGGGGAAGAAAGCGAGCAACTTCGCCCGGAAGTCCGGGTCGGGCTTGGCGAAAGCGTGCAACCGTGCGGCGTTGCGGATGACCGCCAGTCGGTTCGACGGGACGCCGGCCTTCCGCACCCGCGCCGCCTGCCCGTCCGACACGGCGACCACCCGGTCCACGAACCGCAGGTTGACGCGGTCCATCGTCTCGTACACGCGGACTTTCAGGTTCTCCCACGTCCACCCGCGCGACACGGCCACGCACGGGATGCCCACCCGCCGGGCGGCGATGCGGCCGAGGATGTTCGGCTTGAAGGTGTGGGTGACGAGGACATCGGCGCGGGTGTGGCGGAGGTGGTCGCACAGCCCGCCGACGGCGGCGCGGACGTTCGGCGTGTCGGCCGGCAGGGTGTTGGCGTCGAACCCGGCGGCGCGGGCGTGGCCGAGGAATTCGCCGCACCGGTCGCCTTCGGGGAAGGACGCGAACGACGAGCGGAACGGTCGGCCGAGGTGCTCGGCGAGGCCGAGCATCTGCCGCTCCGGGCCGCCGAAGAAGGTGCTGGCTGTCAAGTGGAGGATGTGCATGCGCCGCAACGTCCGTGTCGCGTGGGGAGTCCGGGTGAGTGGGCAGTTTACGGAACCCGGCCGGCGGTTGTCGAGGGGAACCCGGAACGGCGGCGCTCCCGCTGGTCCGCGGCGACGACAGCCACCTCGTCGTCGCCGCGACCAGCGGGAGCGCGGATGTCACGCCTTGCCGACGTTCACCCACTGCTTCTTCTTGGCCGAGTCGAGGATGGCGTCCAGCACCAGTTGCGTCTCCAGCGCGTCGCGGAAGGTGGGGGCGGCCGGTTTGCCGGTGCTGAGACCTTCGATGAAGTCCGCCACTTGGTGCGTGAAACTGGTGTCGTACCCGACCGCCAAGCCGGGGACCCACCAGTTGGCCATGTACGGGTGGTCCGGGCTGTTGTCGGTAACGTGGACGGACTTCCATCCGCGCGTGGCGCTCTCGTCCCGGTAGTCGAAGACTTGCAGCCGGTGCAGGTCGTGCAAGTCCCAGAACAGGCTCATGTTCTCGCCGTTGATCTCCAGC
>JBBRUO010000161.1:0-10934 GCA_038247725.1 Gemmatales bacterium | reverse complement strand
TGGGGGCGGGCCGCTCGCGGTTCGTTTCTCCGTGAAGTTGTTCGGGAGGGCGAGGTTCTCGCCGAGCCGTGGTTTTCCCCCGCCCCCACCCAACTCGCCGTCATCCCAGGTAGACGCCGGTGCGGACGGCGGAGTCGAAGGCGTAGAACTCTTCGACTGGCAGGAGGGTGGCCCCCGAGAACACCCGCAAGCGGGACGCGCCGCCGAGGCCGGCCCCGGTGATGATGTCGGCCCGCCCGTCGCCGGTGATGTCTCGGACCGTCACCCGCACCCCGCCGGTGAAGGTGCTCTCGTAGGCGAAGAAACTGTCCCGCAACTGGCCGGTGGTGGCGTTGAACGTCCGCACGTTCGGCCCGCCGCCCTGGTCGGCCCCGGCCACCAGTTCATCCCGCCCGTCCCCGTCCAGGTCGCCGGCCGCCAGGTAGACCCCGCCGGTGTACTGGGTGCTGTACGGGACGAACTGCGCGATCTGCCCGAACCCCCGGCCGCTGAACACGCGGATGAGCGACGTGTTCCCCGGCCCGTTCGAGGCGGCGATGTCCGGGGTGCCGTCCCCGTCGAAGTCGCCGACGGCGATGCGGGCACCGCCGGTCTGGTTGCCGTTGAAGGCGAAGAAGCTGGTGAGGAGTTGGCCGGTCGCCCCGTCGAACACGCGGACGTTCGGCCCGCCGCCCTCGCCGGCCCCGGTGACGATGTCCGCCAACCCGTCCCCGTTGAAGTCGGCGGCGGCCACGTACAGCCCGCCGCGGAAGTCCGGCGGGTAGGCGTAGAAGTCGCGGATGGCGGCCCCGGTGGTGCCGTCGAACACGCGGACCCGCGGGCCGCCGCCCGGCCCGACGGTGGCGATGATGTCCGGCACACCGTCGCCGGTCAGGTCGCCAGTGGCCACCCGCACCCCGGCGGTCATGCCGGCTTCGAACGCCTGGATGCGGAGGGTCTCCCGCTGCGTGGCGTAGTCGAACACGCGGATGACCGGCGAGAACCCGGCCCCGGCCGCGACCGCCACGTAAGCGGGGACGGCCGGGTTGCCGGTGCTGATGCCGAACGGCGGGGTGGTGTTCACCGACCCGATGGCCGGATCGACCAGCGAGTTCGTCGTGGAACCCGCGGTCGCCGCCGCGGACGAGCCGAGGAAGTTCTGCTTCGACGGCCCCACCGCCGGGGTGGTGGGGGCGGCGGACACCTTGCCGAAGTTCAGCGGCCCCTGGGCCGGGGCCTGAGCCGACACCCCACCGAACGTGGTGGCGGTGCTGGTATCGACCGGCTGACCGGAGGCGTTCTGGGAGCGGAAGTCCTGCAACCCGGCCGGGGTGTTCGTCTGTAGCAGGTTGTAGCTGCCCGGCGGGAGGGTGAGGAAGTCCCACCGCCCGTTGGCGTCGGTGATCGCCGTCAGCGGCCCCTGCGCCAGCCCGGTGGTGAGCGGCTGGGAGATGGTGGTGTCGGTGAACGCCGTCCCGTTGATGTTCACCACCGCGCCGGGGACGGGGGCCTCGCCGGGGTCGAACACGCCGTTGCGGTTGTCGTCCACCCACACGAACCCGAACAGGTTGGTGCGGGGCACCTCGCCGAAGTTGTTGTCAGTCGAGTTCTGGCCGGCGGCCAGCGGGATGGTGGTGATGGTGTCGTTGCCGGGGGCGTTCCCGCCGGTGGTGCCGGCCGCGTCGAGGGTGCTGTACAAGCCGTCCGGTTGCGCCTCGATCACCCGGTACAGGCCGGCAGTCAGGCCGGTGAACTCGTAAAACCCGTTCGAGTCGGTCTGCGCTTGCCCGACCTGGGTCAGCACGCCCGGCCCGTCCTCGCGGAACAGCCGCACCGTCACGTTGCCGATGCCCGGCTCGTTTCCGTTCCCCGGCTCCCGCGCCCCGTTCAAGTTCGGGTCGCGGTAGACGAACCCGGACAGGGTCGCGGGCAACAACGTCTCGCCGAAGTTGTTGCCCGGACTGTTCCCGTCCGACCGCAGCGTGATCGTCCGGATCGTGTCGCCGTTCACTGTCCCCGGTGTGCCGTTGAACGCCGGGCCGGGGGTGTTGGTGCGGGTGGTGAACCCGGCCGGTTGCGTCTCGGCGACGGTGTACGTCCCCGGCCGCAGGCCGGTGAACGCATACGCCCCGCCGCCGGTCACCTGGACCAGCGACACCGCCGCGCCGAGGTCAGTTGTCCCGGTCAGAGTCAGAGTGGTGTTCGGCAGCAGCACGTCGCCGGCGTCGAACACGCCGTTGTCGTTGATGTCGTGGTACACGTTGCCGGCGACCGTCACCGGCCGCACCTCGCCGAAGTTGTTGTTCTGCGAGTTCGCCCCGGCGGCGAGCGGGATGGTCGTGATGAGTACCCCGTTTTGCGGGGCGGTGCCGCCCGTACTGCCCGGCTGCTCGCCCCGGTTCAGGAACCCGGCCGGCTGCGTCTCCGTCACCGTGTAGGTGCCCGGCCTCAGGTTGGCGAACGAGTACGACCCGTTGGCGGCCGTCGTCACCGTCAGCGGGGTAATCGCCCCACCGCCCGCCACCGTGCCCGTCAGCACCACCGTCACGCCGGCGATGGGCCGGTCCAGGCCGTTGGTGAGCGAGTTCGAGTTGTTCAAGTCCTCGTACACGAAGCCGGACACTCGCGCCGCGGACACCTCGCCGAAGTTGTTGGCCGGGTTGTTCGCGTTCGACCTCAGTACCACGTTTTGGATCACGTCGCCGACCACCGTGCCCGGCGTGCCGGTCCCCGGCGCGAAGGCGGTGCCGGGGGTGTTGGTGCGGTCGGTGTACCCGACCGGCTGCGTCTCCGACACCGAATAGGTGCCCGGCCGCAGGTTGGTGAACGAGTACGACCCGTCGGCCGCCGTCGTCACCGTCGCCGGCGTCACCGGGTTGCCCAGGTCGTCGGTGCCGGTCAACACGAGCGTCACACCGGCCAGCGGCGCGTCTCCGGCGTCGAAGGTGCCGTCGTCGTTCACGTCGTGGTAAACCGAGCCGCTCAGTTGGACCGGCCGCACCTCGCCGAAGTTGTTGCCCGGCGAGGTGCCCGCCGAGTTCAGCACGACCGTCTGGATCGCATCGCCAACGACCGTGCCGGGGGTGCCGTTGGTGGTGGCCCCGGCGGTGTTCGTGCGGTTCAGGAAGCCGGCCGGTTGCGTTTCGGAGACGGTGTAGGTGCCCGGCCGCAGGGCCGTGAACGAGTACGATCCGTCGGCCGCCGTCGTCACCGTCACGGGGGTGATCGCCGCGAGGTCGTTGGTGCCGGTCAGCACGAGCGTGACCCCGGCCAGCGCGGCGTCTCCGGCGTTGAAGGTGCCGTCGTCGTTCAAGTCCTCGTAGACCGAGCCGGCCAGTTGCGCAGACACCACCTCGCCGAAGTTGTTGTTCGGGGAGTTCCCGAACGAGTTCAGGACGACGGCGCGGATGTTGTCGTCTCCCACCGCCCCGGCCGTGCCCGGCGTGCCGTTGGTAACGGTGCCGGCCGTGTTCCTGCCGGTCAGCAGGTTGGCCGGCGTCGTCGGCTGGACCTCTTGCACCGAGTACGTCCCCGGCAGTAAGCCGGTGAACGAGTATGCCCCGGTGCCGTCGGTGGTGGTGGTCAGCGGGGTGGCCGTCCCGCCCGTGGCCAGCGTCCCGGTGAGGATCACCGTGGCACCGGGGATGGGCGTCTCGCCGCCGTCGAAGGTGCCGTCGTTGTCCGCGTCGATGTACACGAACCCGGACAGTTGCGCGTTCGCGGCCAAGACTTCGCCGAAGTTGTTGTTCGGGGAGTTGGCGTTGGAGTTCAAGCGGATGGTCTGGATGGCGTCGCCGACCACCGTACCGGGTGTGCCGGTCCCCGGCGTGAAAGCGGTGCCGGGGTTGTTGGTGCGGGTGACGAACCCGGTCGGCTGGGTCTCGGAGACGGTGTAGTCGCCGGGCCGCAGGGCGGTGAAGGCGTAGGCCCCGGTTCCACTGACCTGTTGCACCGACACGGCCGCGCCGAGGTCGTCCGTCCCGGTCAGCAGGAGTGTCACGTTCGGAATGAGCGCGTCGCCGGCGTTGAACGTGCCGTCGTTGGTGATGTCGTGGTAGACGTTGCCGCTGAGTTGGGCGGGGAGGACTTCGCCGAAGTTGTTGTTGATCGACGCCTGACCGGGGGCGAGCGGGATGGCACTGATGACGGTGCCGTTCTGCGGGGCGGTGCCGCCCGTACTGCCCGGCTGCTCGCCGCGGTTCAGATAGCCGCCGGGTTGCGTCTCGGTGACGGTGTAGGTGCCGCCGGCGAGGCCGGTGAACGAGTACGCGCCGGTGCCGTCGGTGGTCGCCGTCTGCGGGGTGATGGTGGTGCCGCCGCTGGTCACCCCGCTCAGCACCACCGTGACGCCCGCCAGCGGGGTGTCGCCGGCGTTGAGCGTGTTCGACGGGTTGCTGTCCTCGTACACGAACCCGCTCAGGGAGGCGTTCGCCACGAGGAAGCCGACATCGTTCGCGTGCTGGGCGGTGCCGTTCCGCTGCGTGCCGACGGTCTGGATGACGTAGTTGCCGCCGGACAGGACGCCGTCGGAGTCGTTCTGGGTGTTCGTGCCGGCGTTGCGGAACGGCGTCAGTTGAAGGCCGGCGAGGGCCGGGTCGGCGACCGGGATGCAGATCTCGTAGGAGGTGCCGGCGGGGATGACGCCGCCCAGTTGCGTGACCCCGAACCGCTTGTTCGCGGTGGACACGCCGGAATACGAGCTGAAATAGTAATCGCCGTTGGCGTCGGTGGTCGCGGTGGCGACGGGGGTCGAGACGCCGCCGACCACTTGGCAGAGGACGACCGACACGTTCTGGATGCCGGCCTCACCGGCGTCCTGGCGGCCGTTCCCGTTGGCGTCGTTCCACACCCGGTTGCCGATCTCGCGGCCGAGTTGGGTGGCGGCGATCAGGTCGCCGATGCCGTTCGATTTGGCGAACGTGTTCGGGTCGCCGGCCTGGAACAGGCGGTACGCCTTCTGCTGCGTGCCGTCGGCGGTGTCGAACCACCGCACCCCGCCGGCGTCGTACTGGCCGGCGACGGGGATCGGGTCGAACAGCGTCACCAGCACTTGGTCCCGGCCGGGCAACTGGAGGACGCCGCCGACCGTCAACTCGGTGTGGTCGTCGATGGCGAAGGCGTTCGGCGGCAGGTTCTCCTGGAAGAAGAACTCGCCGCCGCCGGGGCCTTGTCCGTTGCCCGCGCCGCCGGTGCCGTTCCCGTTGCTCTCCAAGGTCCAACCGGAACTCGTGTTGCCGGGAGTGTTAATGAACACGCGGAGGGTGTCGCCCGCGGAGATGCCCTTGGTGCCGGGGGCCGGGGTGCCGGGGAAGTCGAACGTGAGGAAGTTGCCGAACTGGTCGCCGGCCCGGTCGCGGAGGCCGAGGGTGATGTTGCCGGCGTCGTCGAACGCTAGGCCGGTCAGCTCCGGCTGCGGGTAGATGCCGTACCGCTCGTTGGCCCCGGCGATGTCCGCCAGGGTGGTGCGGGTCGGGGTCCAGGCGTTCCACGCGCCGGGGATGACGGTGCCGGGGTCGGTCGGCGGGTTGGTGTCGCCGGGGTGGGCGTACCCGCGGGCGTAGTCCAGTTGCGCGGTGAACACCGCCTCAGTGGTGGTGCTCAGGCCGGCCAGGTTGACGAACGCGCCGGCCCCGCTCAGCGCCGTCGGGTTGAAGGCGAACACGAACGCCCGCAGGTCGGACGCCAGCCCGGTGCTCTCGGCCGAGTTCACGGCCCCCACGTAGACAATGCCGTCGTGGACCTCAACGGCGAACGGCCGCAGGTCGCCCAACGCCCCGCCGACCCCGCCAATGCCGGTCACCCCGTTCGCCCCAACGGGCAGCGGGATGGCGAACGAGGTGACGTTCCCGGCCGTCCCGCCGGGGTTGATGGCGATGCGGTACAGGCGGCGATCCGCCAGGCCGACGGTGTACATGAAGTCGCCGGCCTCGTCCACGACGAGGCCGCCCAATCCGGTCTTGCCGACGGCGTCCCAGCCGATGTCGTTCTGGTCGGTCGTGTAGTCGTAGCCCGCGCCGCCGCCGCCGCGGAAGTCGGCCCCGCCGGCCGCCGCCCCCAGGTCCACGAACAGGGTCGCCGTCGTCACCGTCGGGGTCGCCGCCGACGGCATCGCGATCTGATAGATGGCCCCCGTCCCGCTCGGCCCGTACCCGACGTGCCGCTTCGTAAACGCCGCCGCGTAAACCGAGTCCGACACCCCGTCGAAGGCCAACCCCCACGTCGCCCCGACTTGCCCGTGCGTCACCGCGATCTGGTGGGTGGTCGGGTCGGCGTAGGGGGTCAGCGCGCCGATGTCCGTCTCCGTCGTCACGGTTCCGGCGGAGTACGGGAAACTGAGGATGGTGGCTTCGGTGGCGGCGATGCCCGTGCGGTCGCCGAACCGGTACTCATTCGTGACCAGCAGCGGGTTGTCGGCGGTGATGGCGGACGGCCGCACCAGCCCCAGGTTCACCGGCGTCGCCGGCGGGTTATCGGGGACGAACTGCACGCCCGTCCCGGACCCCGTCGTGCCCGCCCCCTGAGGACCGTAGAACAGCCCCGTCGGCAGGCTGGTGAATTCGAGCCGATACGGCCCGGTGTTCCCCAGCGCCAGCGTGTACTGGCCGTTCGCCGCCGAAGTCGCCGACCCCTGGACCGCGTTCGCCGAGTCGTAGGCCGTCACAACCACCCCACCGACCCCGGTGTCCGCCGGCAATGGGGTGCTGCCGCTGCCGTTGTTCGCCAGGGTTCCGGCCGTGTCCAGCAGCCCGTTCGCGTTGAAGTCGAGGAACACCGTCCCGACCACTTGCCCGGCGGGAACGACACGATCTTCTAATGGAACGACGAGCAGTTGCGGCTTCGCGCGCGACTTCTCGGACTGGCTGGCGGACGGCGGGGCGGGTTTGCGGGTCGAATCGGGCGGTAACAGCGACATGGGTGGGGCGACCTCATGGGTGTAATCAGACAAGAAAATGGGTGATTATTGCTTCGGAGTAATTTTAGGGAATCCGCGCAATCTCAACTTTCAGTCTAAGCACGTGCATCGGTCGGGAACAGTTACCCAGACTCCGGAAATTGCCATGTTCAGGGTGCCTGGAGGAATCCCGGACAAGACAATCCGGAAAAACCGACTACTCGCGCTAAAGGACCTTGCCGATTTTGTTCTCAGCGTGAAAGTGCGGCGATTGGGCGGGTGATCCGCAATCTGCGCCCTCGAATGCGGGAGTTGCGGATTTCGGAAATCGGAGGGGTGATGGGCAAGCCGGGTAGGGTCGATATCCGAATTGTCCGGAAGGAACCGGTCACACGACCTCGGCCGGGGTGCGCCACTCAGTTGTGGTGACGCCCGTCGCACACGCCGAGACTCCGGGAGGATCCCTCTTCATGCTCAAACGCACCCTGGGCGGCATCGCCGCTGCCATCGCCACGGTTGGGGTGGCTCACGCTCAGCCGACGCCGGCGTTCTCACCGCGGATGAAGCCGGCGTTCGTCCCCGCCAAGACGGCCCCGGACATCCAGCAGGTGGCGCTGAAATCCGAGCCCCTACCCGTCGCCCTGCCGCCCGTGAGCGCGCAAGGCGTTCCCGTGATGGCCGCGCCGGCCCCGACGCCGACCGCCATCAACCCGAACCTGGCCACGCTCGCCGACGTGAACATGGCTTGCGGCGACTACGGGGATTCGTGCGGGGTCGCGTGCGACGCCCTCTGCGGGCCACCCGGTCGCGCCTGGATCGGGGCCGAGTGGCTGTATTGGGGCACCAAGGGTAACCGCCTGCCGCCGCTCGTCACGGGTGCCCCGCCGGGAACTCCCCGCAACGTGGCCGGCACCATCGGCGGGCCGGGCACACGGAACCTGATCGGGGACGAGACGGTGAACGACCGCTGGCGGAGCGGCTTCCGCCTGTACGGCGGGTTGTGGCTGAACCAGGCGCAGACGTGGGGCCTCGAAGGCGACTTCTTCTTCCTCGGCCGGGACAACTTCAGCCGGTCGGCCGGGTCGGACGGCACGGACATCATCACCCGCCCGTTCTTCAACAACGTCCGCCGCAACGCCGACGGCACCTTCACCCCAGTGTCCCAGTTCCCGGACACGCAACTGGTCAGCTTCCCGGACACGCAACTGGTCAGCTCGCCCGGTGTCCTCTCCGGCACGGTGGACGTCAATAGCAGCAACGAGTTCTTCGGGTTCGGCACCAACTTCGTCCGCAACCTGTGCTGCTCGCCGTGCGGCCGGCTCGACCTGCTGTTCGGCTACCGCAACCTGCAACTGCGGGACGAACTGAGCATCGTCGAAGACCTGACCGCCATCAACCCGAACGCCGGTACCCGTTTCCAGTTGACGGACCGGTTCCGCACCGCGAACTCGTTCAACGGCGGCGTCATCGGCCTCGCCCTCGAGCGGCGGTTCAGCCACTACTACGTGAACCTCCGCTCGACGGTGGCACTGGGGAACAACCACTCGGTGGTGGACATTGACGGCAACACGATCATCACTCCGCCGGGCGGCCCGTCGCAACAGTTCGCCGGCGGCCTGCTGGCGCAGCCGTCGAACATGGGCCGGTACACCCGCGACAGTTTCGCCGTGGTGCCGGAAGTGAGCCTGCGGTTGGGCGTCCAGATGACCCCGCACCTGCGGGTGTACGGCGGGTACAACTTCATTTACTGGAGCGACGTGGTGCGGCCGGGGGACGTGGTGGACCTGCGGGTGAACGGCAGCCAGATCCCGCCGCGGACAAACCAGACGGGTGACCTGTTCCCGCGATACACCCCCAGCAGCAGCGACTTCTGGGCGCACGGCGTCATGGTCGGGGCCGAACTGCGGTACTGATGCCATCGCGGGGAAACCAACTCATCCCGAATGCGGTTGAAGTGTTCGCTCGTTCCGCGAGCGAGCGGAACACTTCAACCGCATTCGGTGTCACTTCTTGCCGATCTTGTACAGGTGCGTCAGGGTGCGAATGTAAATCCCGTCGTCGACGATCGCCGGGGACGCGCGGCAGCCGTCGGGCAGGCGGTTCACGGCGACCTCCTCATACTCCTTCGGGTTCGCCTTCACCACGAACGTCTTGCCGTTCTCGCCGCAGAAGTAGAGCAACCCGTCGGCCAGTACCGGCGACGCCGAGAACGCCCCGTCGAGCCGCTTCTCCCACTGCGGCTTGCCCGTCTTCGCCTCGACGCACTGGGCGATGCCCTTGTCGGTGACGAAGTACAGATACCCGTTTTCCGCCAACACCGACGGGCGGGTCGGGCCGTCGCGCGGGACGCTCCAGGCGATGTCGGCCTTCGTCAACATCCCCGTCCCGCCGGCCTTCACCGCCAGCATCCCGGACGTGTGCCCGGTACTCAGTACGATGAGGCCGTCGGTCAGCACCGGCTTGCACGCCTGGTTCATGCCGCCGTGCGCCACCCGCCACAGCACCCGCCCGGTGGCCGGGTCGTAGGCGATGGTCTGCTCGGCCGACGGCGACACCAGTTGCGGCTTGCCGTCGATCTCGAACACCGACGGGGTGGAGAACGCCTTCTTGATGTCGCCGTTTTTCTGGTCCTTGTAGTTGATGTCGCGGTCCGCCTTCCACACCGTCTTGCCAGTGTCCGTGTCCAGCGCCGCGACGTACTGGTAGTCGAACCCGTCGAACGTCAGGATGAGCAGGTTCTTCCACAGGATCGGCGACGACGCCGGGTTCCGGTAGTGGTCGCACGGCAACTCGCCGGTGTCCCGCTGCCACAGCACCTTGCCCGTCTTCGCGTCCATACAGGCGGTGCCGAAGCTGCCGAAGTGGGCGTACACGCGGCCGGCCTCGGCCACCGGGGTCGGGCTGGCGAAGCTGTTGAAGCTCTTGGTGTTCGGCGGATTCTTCGGGGCGAACAACTTCACGTCGTGGATCACCTTGCCGGTCAAGCGGTCCGCGCACACGGCGAACATCTCGTGCCCTTCCTCGGTGGCGGTGGTCAGCCACACCTGGTCGCCGAGGACGACCGGCGACGACCACCCCTTGTCGTGGATCTTCGTCTTCCAGACGACGTTGTCGGTGTCGGTCCAGGTGGTGGCGGGGGCTTTGGCGGTGCTGTGGCCGTCGCCGGTCGGCCCGCGGAACTGCGGCCAATCGTCGGCGACCGCGACGGACGACGACACCAGCAGCGAGAGGAGGACACGCATGGCGAAGGGTCTCGGCGGGAGAGGGAGTCGTACTTTAGTGTACCAGATACACCCTCTTCGCGGCGAGTTCACGAGCCGCGCCAGTCACTCAACCGGTGTAACCTGACACGAACGGCCACATCTGACGCCGCTTGCCCTCTTTAAGAGGGTTGTCCTCGACGTAACGGATTTCCCGCCGCACCGCGACTTCGTCGAACAGGTACACTTTCCAGCCAGATCGCTGCCAGCACTTCGGCGGGTGGGTGTCACCTTCAACGAGGTGGCCGAACGGGTGCAATCCCTCGGCTTTCAACCGCCCGGTGGCCCGCGACTTGAACCGGACGATCAACTCGTGAGCGGGATGCGGCGAAGGTCCGACTACCAGATGAACGTGATCCGGTAGGACGGCGCACGCCCACACCTGCAACCCGAGTTCGACGACCAGCTCCCCGAACCCGCTCCCGATCGCCCGAGCCTGGACGCCGGTGAAGGTCACGGCCGGTCGCTTCAACGCCCCCTTCGCGGCCATCCGAAGGGCACGGTCGTGCGGTCGGCTTGCCCGCGACTTCTTTCGGTCCTCGACCTTGGTGGCCTCGCCGAACTCCTGCAGGGCAGGCGACCAGACGCGATCCGACCCCGACCCCCGTGGGTCGTTCGGCAGCCAGAAGCCGTAGGCACCCCAGCACAGATGAACGCCGTGGACGGTGCGGCTCATGGCCACGCTCCGAGTCGGGATTCGCGGGAACGTGTTTGTATTTTAGCGTCGGCGGCTGGCGCGGCGCGGGCGGCGCGCCGCGCCCGCCGGCGGCCCCCCCACGGAACCGCGCGCACCCCCCCCCCCC
>JBBRUO010000160.1:0-10951 GCA_038247725.1 Gemmatales bacterium | reverse complement strand
GTCCCGCCATTTCGTCGCCGGCAAACCGGTGGACGCTTTCGATTCGCCGGACGGGCCGCCCCGGTTCGCGCTGCTGTACCTGCACTCGGTCGGGATGGAGTCGCTCGCAGACAATGCCGTCTGGACGGCCGAACTCGCCCGGCACCGGATCGCCTGCTGCGCGCCGTTCGGGATGCGGTCGTGGTGGGCGGACCGCGTCTGCCTGGAGTTCGACCCGGAGTTGACCGCCGAACGGCACCTGCTCGACAACGTGTTGCCGTGGATGGCCGCGCGGTGGCAACCGTCTTCGGGAGGGCGAGGCTCCCGCCGAGCCGCCAATGACGAAGACGGCTCGGCGGGAGCCTCGCCCTCCCAAGAGCCGCATCGGGTGGCCGTCGCCGGCATCAGCATGGGGGGGCAGGGGGCGCTGCGGCTGGGGTTCAAGTACCCGGAGCGGTTCCCCGTGGTGGCGGGCGTGGCCAGCGCCATCGAGTACGACCGGCGGTACGGGCAAGGGTCGCCCCTCGACGACATGTACCGCAGCCGCGAGGCGTGCCGGCAAGACACCGCCGGGCTTCACATCCAGCCGAACAAATACCCGCCGCACGTCTGGTTCGCGTGTGACCCAGCCGACGACGAGTGGCACCGGGGGAACGACCGCCTGCATGAGAAACTGCTGGCCCTCGGCGTCGCGCACGAGGCCGACCTCGACACCACCCTCGGCGGCCACACCTGGGACTACTTCGACACGACCGCCCCCCGCCTGTTCGCGTGGCTGACCGGCGTGATGGCGAAGCAGGCCCGGCGGTTGATGTGAGAGCGACTCCCCTGTTTTCGCGCGGCGGCGTCGGTATCCCAAGTGGAACGCCCGGAGACCCGCCCGCCCATGACCGACTTCGTTATCACGTGTCCGACGCCGGCGTGCGGCAAGCCGCTGAAACTGCCGGCCGACGCCGTCGAGAAGCCGCTCACCTGCCCGCACTGCCGCACCCCCCTGCGGGTCGCGCTCGGCCCGGACGGGACGCCGGCCCGCGTGACCGCGCCGGGCCGGCTGATGCGGGTGCCGCGGATGCTGATGGTGCCGGGGTTCATGCTGCTCATCCTCGGCGTCGCCGGGGCGTTCGTGAACGGGTACATCGCGGTGGACTGCTTCGCCAACCCCGGCGCGGCGGCGGTCCACGCCGCCCGGTACGTCCGCGAGTTCAACAACCTCGACGAGCAGATGAACTTCAACCGCAAGCGGAAGAAGGACGACGACGCGAGCGATCACGAGGTGTTCATGGCGGCGGCCGGCGGCGGGGCCGGGGCGACGGTGCTGCTCGGCATCGACACCGCGATGACGGCGGCGTGGACGACGCGGATGAAGCTGGTCCACACGGCGTCGGCGCTGACCAGCCTGCTGGCGGCGGTGGGCGGCTGGTGCATCCTGCGGGGGCGGTGGTACCCGGTGGCGCTGGTCGGGTGCGTGGCCGCGATGACCACCGTCGGACAGGCGTGCTGCATCCCCGGCATCCTGGCCGGCCTGTGGGGGATTCTGGTACTGGCCCGCGACGACGGCCGCACCCACTTCGGCATCCGCCCCAAGGGGTGAAGTGGGCGCGGGGTGGTCACGACTGGTCCGGGGGCGACCGCTCGGCGAGCCGCGACGGCGGGTGGACGGCGAGTTCCCCTACAAAACCTCGGCGTTTCGAGCCGACACCTCACGGCATCGCAGTTGCGAATTCGGTGTGCGCCCTCCCCCACCCGAGACCGCCGCCATGCGCCGCCGCCCCGCCTTCACGCTGATCGAACTGTTGGTGGTCATCGCCATCATCGCCATCCTCATCGGCCTGTTGCTGCCGGCCGTGCAGAAGGTGCGAGCCGCCGCCGCGCGGATGAGGTGCCAGAACAACTTGAAGCAACTCGGCCTCGCCGTCCACAACTTCGAAGGGGCCGTGGGCCACTACCCGCCGAGCATGATCGCCCCGGTCGGGGCGGCGTTCGGCACGAACAACGGGTCGTGGTCCGTTCACGGCCGCATCCTCGAATACATCGAGCAGGGGAACGCCGGTGCCCGCGTCAGCCTGGAGGTCGGGTATGACCAGCCGCCCAACTCGACGTCCGGCGTCCCCACCCTCCGCATCCCGGTCTTCCTCTGTCCGTCGGAGCCGAACGACGCGGTCCGCACGAGGAACGGCGCACCGTTCGTGTACCCGCACAACTACGGGTTCAACTTCGGCACCTGGGCCGTCTGGTTTCCGGCCACCGGGCAGGGGGGCGACGGGATGTTCCACCCCAACGCCCGGCACACCCCGACGGCGATCACCGACGGGTTGAGCAACACCCTGATGGCCGCCGAGGTGAAAGCGTACACCCCCTACAGCCGCAACGGCGGCGGCCCCACCGCCGCCCCGCCGACCACCGCCGCCGCCGTCGCCATGCTGGTCGGTGCGGCCCCCGACAAGAAAATGGGGCCGGTCGTCAACGACAACACCGGTCACACCGAATGGCCCGACGGCCGCGTCCACCACAGTGGGTTCACGACCGTCTTGACCCCGAACACCGATGTCGTGTTCTCGACGTTTCGCCACTGCGACTACAACTCGATGCAGGAAGGGCGGTCGGCCACCGAGCCGACCTACGCCGCCATCACCGCCCGTAGCTATCACGGCGGGCTGGTGAACGTCGCCCTCATGGACGGATCGGTCCGCTCGGTTCGGGACGCGATTTCCCTTCCCGCCTGGCGCGCGCTGGCCACCCGCTCCGGCGGCGAGGTGATCGCCGACTGACCCGCGGTGGCACCGCCCCCAGACTCCTGCTATCCTCAGGTGTTCCACCGGCCGTAGGAGTGCGGCCGGGTGGTCCTCGTTCGCGCAGGAGTTCGCCCATGCCCCGCAAGTCACCCGCCTCCGTCGCCGTCACCGCACTCGCGGCGCAGTTCGGCCGCCTGCCGACTCGCGCCAAAATCGTGGTCGCCGGCGTCGTCCTCCTCGGGGCCGGGGCCTTCTTCCTGCTCACCCGACCGGGCAACCCGCAGGTCAGCGCCCAGGGGTCGAACCCGGCCAACGGGGACGTGTTGTTCTGTTGGTGGAACGTCGAGAACCTGTTCGACGACCAGGACGACAAGCGGAACAGCATCGACGACGAGTACGACGACGGGTTCGCCAGCAACGCGAAACTCCGCGACCTGAAGTACGACCACATCGCGTCGGCGCTGTTAAAGATGAACGCCGGCGTCGGGCCGGATGTCATCGCCCTGTGCGAGGTGGAGAGCGTGCGGGCCGGGGACATCCTGAAGGGGGTGCTGAACCGGAAACTGCGGGAGGCGAAGGCGGACGACAAGTTGCAGTACACGAACCTGATGATGAAGAACCTCAACGGCGGCCGGCACATCGCCCCGTGCGTCATCACCCGCCTGCCGGTCATCCCGCAACTGACCAAGATGCACGGCGGCAAACTCCGCATCCTGGAGAGCCACGTCGTCGTCAACGGCCACGACTTGTGCGTCCTCGCGTCGCACTGGACGTCGCAGATCCGGCAGCGGGACGGCAGCGACGGGGACAGCGGGCGGGACAAGTACGCGGTCACGTTGTACGAGGCGTTCCGCGAGATGAACAAGAAGAACAACGACGTGGATGTCATCATCTGCGGGGACTTCAACGACACCCCGAACTCGGACCCGGTGGCCAAAGGGCTGGGCGCGATCGCCGACCGGACGAAGGTGAAGCCGACGCCGAACGAGCCGTACTTCCTCAACCTGCTCGGCGGCAAGGACCCGGCCAAGTTCGGCACCATCTACTACAGCGGTAAGCCGCTCATCTACGACCAGATCTGCGTGTCGCCGGGGATGCTGGACGGCAAGGGGTGGGCGGCCGACCCGGACAGCGTGACCGTACCCACCGCCGGACTGATGCGGGTCGGGGCCACCCGCCGCGACCCGTGGCGGTTCGAGAAACCGACTCGCGACATGCGGGACGCCGAGCGCGGGTTCAGCGACCACTTCCCGGTGCTGGTCCGGCTGAAAGTCGGGCCGAAGGCGAACGAGCCGTAAATCTTTCACCGCACATGGGCCGCCCGCCCGCCGGCGGCGTTCGCGGCCCTGCTGGCCGGCCGAGTGGCCGAGTTCCGGCCGGACGTGGTGCTGACCTACGGCGGGGACGCGGCCAGCGTGGCGGTGCGGGCGGTGGCCAAAACGGCCGGGGCCAAGGTGGTGTTCTGGCTGCACAACTTCGGCTACCGGGACAAGGCGGCGTTCGCCGGGTGCGACACGACCCGCCCGAACCGATCCAGCCCGTCGTACTCGTCACGATCACTTCTTCACGCGCTTCATGATGGAGATGCCGACCCCGTCTTGGTCGAAACTCTTGGGCAAAACCGTATCGTCCTCACAGTTGGCTAGCACGAGCGTGTCACCGTCGATCTTGTAAATGAGCCGCTGAAGCTCTTTCTTGCCACGGTACTCCACCAGGGTTTCCATCTGCTTGGCTCTTTCGTCGGGTCGATTCGGAACGTCTTTTTCACCTCCTTCAGTTCGACCCCCTCGAAGATGACGATTTTGCGGTTACCTTCGATCCGATCTTGACTGAGCGCGAGGAGTTCCGGCGGTGCCACGGGAACCTTTGAACCGTTCTTCTTGTGAACGACAGCCTGCCACGTCCCCTGGAGTTTGGCCAACTCCTTGCGGATGACCTCGTCGCTCGGTTTGTCCTCGGCGAGGCCGGCGGAAGACCAGAGGATGAGCACCGCGGATAGACATCGCATCACGACCTCCTTGGGATGGGAACTTCGCCCAAATGGGGGCGTCGATTTCGCGAACCCCACGCCACTCACTTGCCGAACTTGATCTCGAAACGGACCATCGCGATGAACTCGTAGACGTGTCGCTTCCCAGGCTGGACACGTGCGCATCCCCGCACTGTGTGTGCCCTCATCGGGTCTAGCGTGACCCATCGGCCGAGGGTGGAGCTATAGTCACGGTTTCGGAAGTGGTCCAGCCCATTTGTCACGTCGGACCGCCCGCCTTGGTGCCGTCGGTGGCCCCGGTCCCGCAGGATCATCACGCCCCCGTACACCGGGTTCCAGACGTACCGGGCTGTGCGCGTCCCGCCGCGGTCCTTCACCACCTTCAACTTGTTCCACGCGTCGCACACGCACTGCCGGCCCGTCTGTGGTCATGCTACCGGTGGACACCAGGTGTCAGCCGTTCGTCCGCTCGCAGTCGGTGACGGGCACCGGTTGGAGCGGCTCGGCCACGCGGTCGGCGCGGGGGCCGGGGACGGTCGGCACCGTCATTGGCATTGGGACCGCCACGTCCGGCGGGGCGACCGCCTGGTGGCCGCCTTCCGCGGACTCAATGGGGAGCGACGGCGGGGGCGGTACAGTCGGCGGGAGTGTGCGTACCAACTGCGGAAGGTCTGTCTCACCGTTCGGGTGGAACGGCGTCGGGGTTGGTTCGCCGCCAAGGGTGAACGCCAGCACCGCCACGCCGGCCGCGACGGTGCCGCCGAGGCCGGCCCAGGTGACCGGGTGCCCGCGGTAGGATTTGCGCGGGAACAGGCGGGTCAGCCACGTCGGGAACAGCCGCCCCCGGACGCCCGCGCGAACCCCCGCTGAGGGGGTCGGCACCGGTTGCCCGACGGCCGATGCCGATAGGCGAATGGCTTCGGACAGCGCGTCCCGCGCCGGCTGGTCGTCGGCCAACCGCTCCTCGAACGCGGTCATCTCGTCGGCACCCAGGTCGCCGGCGGCGTACCGCAGGGCGCGGACGGCCAGGTCCGGCGGGGTGAGGGTCGGGGTGTCACGCATGGCGGGCCTCCCACAGGGCGCGGAATGTCCGCAACCCGTCGTGCATCCGGGCGAGGGCGGTGTTCAGCGGGCAGCCGAGTCGTTCGGCCACCTCACGGAACCGCAGCCCTTCGAACAGGCGGAGTCGGATCACCGCCCGTTGCGGGGCGGGCAGTTCGTCGAGAACTTGGCGGACGGCGGCGGCGGTGTCGGCCGCCTCGGCCCGCGCGGCCGGGTCGCCGGAGTCGTCGAGCAGGGCGAAGACCGCGCGGTCGTCGGCCGACGGCCGCCCCTTCCGCCGCCGCAACTCGACCAGCGCGTGGCGGTGGGCGACGGCGAACAGCCAGCCGCGGAACGTCGCCGGGTTCACGGCGTCGGCCTTCCGCAGCGTCGAGACGAAGGCGTCTTGCAACGCGTCCTCGGCGGCGGCCGGGTCGCGGAGGACGCCGAGCAGGTAGCGGTACACTGGCCCCGCGTGCCGGTCGTACAGCGGGTCGAGCGCGGCCGCGTCCCCCGCCTGTAGGCGGGTGAGCAGTTCGGCGTCGGTGGTCTCGCCCGCGTCCGTCATCACGTCCCCTTTCAACGACTGGTGTGAAGGGCAAACGGCGACAGTTTCCGACGGCTCGACGCCCGCACCAGCCGGGCGGAAGTGAACCAGGAAGAAGTGTGCCGAACCGGAAATCGGGTCGATATTCCCCGCCCACACGAAGCCCCAACTCCTGCTCCGGCGAGCGGATTCGCGAGGGTGACCGGTTCACCCGGACGCCACTGCGGTTTCCCCGACGTCCGCCGGGTGTGCGATTCCGCCGCACCCTGCTGTCGCGATCCGTGCCGGCCGCCGTCACCGCTTCCGCCGCTTCGCCGGCCGTTCTTCTTCCTCTTCCTCGTCGTCCTCTTCCTCTTCTTCGTCGCCCTCGTCGGCGGATTTCGATTTCCCGTCGATCTCCTCGTGGTTCGGCCCGTCGAGCGGTTCGAGGAAACCGGCCACCACGCGGGGGTCTTTCAGGGCGATGATGCTGAACACCCCGGCCAACAGCGGGAGCAGGCCGAAGCACGCGCCGACGAACGCCCACGGGTACGAGTCCAGGCTGGACATGTGGCTGGCCCCGAAGCAGGTGATGCCCCCCCACACCATCGAGAACAGGCCGAGGCAGATGTAGAAGGCGTTCTCGACGATCTCCTCGTCGGACGGGGACACGTCGGTGAAGATGAGCGGCCAAGACCCGTTGATGACCATGCCGAGGCCGACCACCGCCGTCAGCGCTCCCTGGCCGATGAGCAGGTTGGACGGCAGCACCAGGATGGCCGCCGCCGGCCCGCGGGCGCTCCGCTTGAACTTGTCCCGGATGGCCCCGAACGTCGGCTTGTTCTTCTCCGCCAGCAGTTGCTCCTCCTCCGACTCTTTCGCCACCGCGTAAGGCGTGTCGTCTTCGTCGTCGTCCGTCATCGGCCGCGGCGGCGGTGGGGGGGGAGGCGGGGCGGCGGCCGGGGCGGGGGCGGCCTTCGGCTTGACCTTCTTCTTGGCCGGCGCGTCGCCGTCGGCGAACTTTATCACCTCGGCGCGAGGGATGAACACCGTCAGGCACCGCGGGCACTTGAACTCCTGGCCCGGCTCGGCCTGGACACTCGCTTTCAGTTTGGTGTCGCAGTCCGGACAGATGTACTCGAACATGCCGGGCGCACTCCGCGGTCAGACGTGAGGGACTCCCGTCATCCTACCGGACGAGCGGGGATTCTTCCACAGGCCCGACGGCGCGGGGCGCGGCGGTGGCGGGCGTCACCCGGTTACGCCGGGACGGCCTCGGTGTCGTTGATCTGGGCGATGAGGGATTCGACGTGGGAGGTGAGGTTCCGGGATTGCAACACACGCCGCACGGCCTCGACCATTTCCTCCGACGTGTGGCACCAAGAGTTGGGCGTTTCGGAACCGTAATCCGTCGGGTCGGAGTTCGAGGGAAGCAGATAGGCGCTCGGTGGGTGGAAGTTTACCCACTAGCGGAAAGCGGGTGGGCACTCTTTCGTCGCCCGACTCTCCGAGTCGGTTCTTGGTTTCCCCACCGACTCGGAGAGTCGGGCGACTTCAACACCACGGCCACCCACCGGTGACGGCTCCATCCGCCACGCGACGGCGGGGTAAACTTTCTCACGCCGAACGCCATACCACGACGAGACGCTCACCGGGTACGCCCCAGGTGTATCGTGTTCGGCGGTCAGGATGCCACGACGATAATCCAATGCTGGGGTTCAACAGGGTTGAGGGGCGGATTCCGCTCGGCTCTTAACCGACGGGTTCCCGTGGGGCGCTCGGCAACCCCGATGTCCGACGCTGGGCGTCGGTCTCCCGGTAGCTGGCCCCGGTCGCTTCCAGGATGAAACACCGGTGGGTCAACCGGTCAAGCAGTTCCGGCATCAGCCGCTCGGCGTCGGTGGCGTACTCGATGGTGAGGTAGGCATCCGTGCGTCGCGGTCGGAGTGAAGGGCGATGTGAAAAGCATACCAATCGCCCGGTGCCACACCCGGCGACCGGTTTTTTCACTTGCGTTCCCCGGCGAGGGGGAGTTATGATTCTCATTGTCATGAAAAACTCATGATTTATCAACCATTCCTTCACGGAGCTCCCATGCAATCTCTCCCAAGACGCACGGCTGCCCGGACGGCGTTCACGCTGATCGAGCTGTTGGTGGTGATCGCCATCATCGCCATCCTCATCGGCCTGCTGCTGCCGGCCGTGCAGAAGGTCCGCGAGGCCGCCGCCCGCATGAAGTGCAGTAACAACCTGAAGCAGATCGGGTTGGCCATGCACTCCCACCACGACTCCCTCGGCTCGCTCCCGTCCGGCTACCTCTACCGGGGCGGGAACGGTCGGACGAACTACGGCTGGGCGGTCGCCGTGATGCCGTACCTCGAGCAGGACAACTTCTACCGGCAGCTCAACCCGATCAACGTCCCGCTGTACAACCGGTACCGCAGCGGCGCGACGGCGACGGATCGGCAACTGCTGCAGACCAAGTTCTCGGTTTACCGCTGCCCGTCCGACACCGGTCCGGACCTGGCGACGAGTCTGCCGTTCGGCAGCAGGAACAGGTTCCGCGTCGCCCTGTCGAACTACGTCGGCTGTGCCGGGTGGAGTACGCCCTACCCGATCATGGCACGGGACTCCGGCGGCGTCTTGTACGGCAACAGTTCGGTGCGGCTGCTGGACTGCACGGACGGGACGACCAACACGATCATGGTCTCCGAGCGACGGTTCCGCGACGACCACGCCGCCACCTGGGTCGGCGTCGGCCGGAACAACTCGTTCGGCAACACGGGCACGCTGCGGGCCTTGTTCCGGGCCGGGTTCCGGATGAACTTCAACTACGCGGCGGCCGGGGCCCCGCAGAACACGGGCAAGGGCTGGTCGAGCGAGCACACGGGCGGTGTCATGGTCGGTCTGGCGGACGGGTCGGTGCGGTTCCTGCGCGACAGCACGAACGCCTCGGCCGTCCTGTACCCGATGAGTCTGCGCGCCGACGGCCGCGTCTTCACCCTCCCGTAATGTTCCTGCCGGTGTCTGTTGGGCGAGGCACGGGAATTCCCGATGCCTCGCCTCCTCCTCCCCATCAGCATCCAGAGATTCGTTTCCATGAAGATTTTTAAGCCGTTGGTCACGAGCGTGCTGCTACTCGTGACCGCGCTCACCACCGGTTGCGGGGGTGGGATGAGCGAAGTCACGGGGACGGTCACGTTCGACCGGCGGGCCATCGGCGGGTTGGAGGTCCGTTTCGAGCCGATCGACCCGACCATCGGGACCACGGCCATCGGGTACACCCAGGAGGACGGCAGCTATCGGTTGCACTATCCGGGTGACAAGACCGGGGCACCGGCCGGCGAATATACAGTCCACATCACGGGCGGTGAAACGGATGAAGAGTCCGGGGAGCGGGCGCGGATCGCGGCGCGGTTCAACTCGCAGTCGGAACTCAAGGCGACCGTCACCTCCGGCGATAACGTGTTCAACTTCGAAGTGACCAGTGAGTAACCGGTCGCGGGGCCGTCCCGGCGGGGCGGACCTACTTCCGCTGGCACTTCGGGCAGAAGTGGCTGCTCCGGCCCGCCACGCGAACCATCTGAATCGGCGTCTCGCACCGCCAGCACGGTTCCCCGGTGCGGCCGTACACCGCGAACTCGTGTTGAAAGCCGCCGCGCAACCCGGACCCGCCGACGTAATCGCGGATGGTGCTGCCCCGGCCCTCAATCGCTTTCGCGATCACGTCTTGAATGGCGATTCGTAACACATCACTGCGGGCAACGGGCACTTTCATCCCCCGTGTTTCGGGATGCAATTTCGCGCGGAACAGGCTTTCATCCGCGTAAATGTTACCGATCCCGGCGACGAAGGTTTGATCCAGAAGCAGCGCCTTCAACGTCCGTTTCGAGATCCGGACTCCGGTCGTGAACGCCGCCGGGTCGATGTCCTCCGGCTCCCAGCCGAGTTGCGAATCCAGCGCGATGGCGGTGGCCGTGTTGTCGGCGAAGAGTTGTACCGACCCGAACCGGCGGGCGTCCCGGAAGCGGAGTTGTCGGCCGTCGTCCAGGTCGAAAACGAAGTGCGTGTGCGTCTCGGTCGGTGCGGTCGCCGGCACCCCGGTGAATTGCCCCGTCATGCCCAGATGCACCAGCAGGCACCCGCCGCCGGTCAGTTCGACCCGCAGGTACTTCGCCCGGCGGTGGATGGCCAGCACCGTTTGGCCGATCAGGTGCGTCTTCTCGCCGTCCGTCCACCACGGGTTGCGGAGTTTGTGTTTGCTCCGCGTCACGGCGGTGATCGTCCGCCCGACCAGCAGCGGGCGCAGGTCGCGGGCGACGGTCTCGACTTCGGGCAGTTCGGGCATGTTGGCGTGCGGAATGTGGAGTGGTGAATGCGGAATGGCGACGGATAAGATAGCACCATCAGCGTATCCTCCTCCCTTTGGTGCTTCCCATGCCCGCGACGGTCGCCACTCCGCCCACCCAACCGTCCACGTCCGTCGTCCCGAACGCCCTCGGCCGGTTCGGCAAATACGGCGGCCGGTTCGTCCCCGAAACGCTCATGTTCGCCCTCGACCAACTGGACCGCGCGTACCGCGAGGCCAAGGCGGACGAGGCGTTCATGGACAACTTCCACCGCATCCTGAACGAGTACGTCGGCCGACCGAGCCGGTTGTACTTCGCCGAGCGGCTGACGCGC
>JBBRUO010000159.1:0-11009 GCA_038247725.1 Gemmatales bacterium | reverse complement strand
GTACAATTCCGGGAGCGAGGCCGGCATGAACCGCAAGACGTTCCAGGCCCTCGCCCGCCTCCGCCTGGCGGAAGCGAAGACCCTCCTCGACGCCGGCCACTTCGCCGGCGCGTACCACCTGGCCGGGTATGTGATCGAGTGCGGGCTGAAGGCGTGCGTCGCCAAGAAGACGAACCGGTTCGACTTTCCGTTGGACGAGAAAGCCTTGGAGAACGTCTATACTCACGACATCCGCAGGTTGGCGAGCGGAGCGAACTTGGAGACGAAACTGAAAGACGCCCAATCAGCGGATTCGACGTTCGGCCAATATTGGGCGCTGGTGGTTCAGTGGTCGGAGGTGAAGCGGTACGAATTGGCGGACGAGAAGACAGCTCGAGACATGTTGACGGCGGTGGGCCACACCAAACACGGAGTCTTCCGATGGATCCGCAAACACTGGTAGATCAAGACATCACTGGTGGCAAACTGCTCGTCGAGGCACTGGAGCGGAAAGGCGTGTTCGTACGGGTCGCGTACTGGCGACGGACGGAGGACGAGCCAGGCTGGCGACTCCGGTTGTCAACCGAACGGTATGAAACGGTCGGCCCTCTCGGCCTTTATTCCCTCGCCATGGATGCGATGCAAGAGTTGAATGACTCGCGAACTCCGAAACTCGGCTCGGTCGAATTCGTCAGCCTGACGCACCGCGAGGCGGTAGAACTCCGCTACTTCGCCGGAACCCCCGATGGGCCGTTCCTTGGCGGCGAGTTGATGACCGGCACCCGGATCGGTGACGCCTATTTCGCGGGCGTGTACGTGTACCGAGCCGAACAGTTGCCGGCCTGGGACGCGGTCGTCTCGGTCCACTTCGCCACGCGGTCGGGAGCGGCTTGGGTGTCCCTTCCTGGCTCGCTCACCTTCCGGGACGGGTTGCTGGTCGATGTCGTCTGCGACGAGGTCGAGGTCCGGAAGAAGGTCGTTGACGGCCGCCTCAAGGCGCGATTCGTACTCGCGGAGAATGAACAACACCGGGGCGGCATTCGCACCGGCACGCTGACGCGGTACGAGTACGAGTACGGCCGGCTGTGGCAGCGGGACGCCCGATCCCGCCGCGTGAAACTACGACCGCAGGTTTCGGCCTCCTTCCCTTGAAAGACCCTGCACCTCCACGCCGCGGGGTACCCGTCCCGTGTCACAACTCGACATGCGGGAGGGCCGTCTGGTGGCGGATGGTGGCCGGGTAGACCTCGTCGGCCGCCAGTCGCCGGTCGGCGAGCAGGTACTGCGGGGCCAGCCCGCCGCCGAGGATCAAGGCCGACAGCAACAGGACCGCCCCCCGCTCGCGGGCCGTCACCGGCAGGGGGACGGCCGACCGGTGGCGACAGCCGGTGAACAGCAGCAGGTAGGCGCGGACGACGGCGATGCCGTTCAGCGCGGCGACCACCACCATCGCGATGCCGACCGACAGGTTCACTTCCATCGCGCCGTCCACCAGCACTTCGACCGCGACGAAGCCGAGCGTGCCGGGGAAGCCGACGCACCCCAGCCCCATCAGGATGAAGCCGACGGCCAGCGCCGGCGTCTGGTCGTACAGGCCGCGATAGGCCGCCAGGGAGAGCGGCCCGTGCCGGGCTTCGAGCGCCCGCAGCACCAACCCCAGGCCGCCGAGCGACAGCGCCGCCGACACCCACAGGCCGAGGGACCCGGACAGGCTCGTCGCCGTGTGGAGTTCCAGCCCGATCAGCACTAGCGAGGCGTGGCTGAGGAACAGGTAGGAGAAGAATCGCCGGGCGTCGGTCTGCACGACCGCCATCGCCGCCGCGTACAGGGCCGTCGCCTGGGAGGCAATGCCGATGCTCTGGAGCACCCACTCCGGGGCGACCGGTAGCACCAGCCGCAAGGCCGCGTACACCCCGGCGATGGGGGTGGCGAACAGCAGGGCGGTGCCGAACGTGGCGTGCCGGAACAGGTCGGCCACCCACAAGTGGGCCGGCACGGTGCCGCTCCGCACGAGGACCGCCGCCATCAGCAGGGCCGGTGCCCACTCGCCCCCGGACGACAACCCGGCCGCCCCGCCGACGAGCAACCCGACGAACAGGGCCATGTGCAAGACGTACACCCGCGTCGGCTTCCGCCGGTCGCGCAGTTCCAGGTACGGCGGCACGGTGCCGACCGCCAGCAGGGCGACCAGCGGCCACGGCTCCAGGCACGCGAACGTCGCCAACCGGATCGCCTCGCCGACGAGGTGCCCGGTGAACGACATCCGGTTCATCTTCACCCGCGCCGTCGTCACGATGGTGAGCAGGTGCAGCAGCGCGACCATCGGCAGCAGCGGCCCGCTCAGCCGGTCGACCCGCAACAGTTGCCGGCCGAACAACTCGTCGGACAGGCTGAACCGCGACGGTGCCCCGCCGGACAGCAGCACCACCCACGCCAGCACGGCCGCGCCGAGCGCCACGGCGGTGACGGCGGCGGCGATCCGGCCGGCCGCTTCGGTCGTCCGGGCGAACCGAACCCCGGCCGCGCCCAGGAGCGGTGCGAGGACGGCGATTTCCACCCACGGCAGGTCGGACACGTTCATGAGGGACGGTCATCCTTCGGGGCGGGCGGGACGGGGGCGACGCCGTTTAGCGCGTCGGTGGCGCGTGTTTCCCATTTGTTCAAGGCGCGGAACACGACCAGGAACGGCCGCACGAAGAAGCGGTCGAGGAACGCATCGAGGTAACCCCGCTCGAGTCCGAAGCGGTAGAACCAGCCGCCGACCGCGCCGAGCCAGCCGCCCGACGGCCGGGGCAGGCGGTCGCCGACGGCGTCCTCGATGGCGTGGTGGTCGCGGATGACGCTGGGGGCGCGAACGAACTGGAGCGTGCGGAGGCAGGCGTGGCCGATCAGGTGGGCGAGCGGGATGTACCGCCAGCCGAGGCCGATCTCGGCGACGATCAACCCCACCTGCGTCAACGCGGCGAACGACAAGACCGATTTGATGTCCGTCTGCACCCGCGCGGCGAGGGCGGCGACGGCGGCCGTCAGTAGCCCGAGGACGAGGACCGCCGCCGACAACTCCGGCGAGGCGTTCAGCAGCGGGTCCATTCGCAACAGCAGGAACGCGCCGAGGTGGACCGACAGCGCCCCGTAGAAGAGCGCGCTCGACGGGGTCGGCCCTTCCATCGCGCGGGGGAGCCAGCCGGAGAACGGCACCAGGGCCGATTTGCCCGCCGCCGCCAACAGCAGCAGCCCGCCGACCACCCACACCTGGAGCGGTGCGAGCAGGGACTCGCCGTGCGGCCAGGCGGCGATCTGTTCCTCCGCCACCTCGCGGTACCCGGTCAGCTTGTCGAAGTCGCCGGCCCCGCTCATGTGGTGTAGGAACACGGCGGCCAGCAGCAGGGCGGCGTCCGACACCCGGTACACCACCCACACCCGCAGGGCGTTCCGCACCGGGGCCGGCCGCTCGTGGTAGTACCCGACCAGCAGGGCCGACGACAACCCGACCAGCTCCCAGCCGAGGAACAGCGTCTCGATGGTGCCGGCCAGGGCGGCGATCACCATGCCCGCCAGGAACACCGCGTACAGGGCGAAGAACCGGTTGTACCCCGCTTCCCGGTGCATGTACCGGCTGGCGAACGCGCCGACGGTGCCGAGCAGCACGAACGTCAGCGCGACGAACGGGATGGACAGCTTGTCGAACACGAACTTGATAGCGAAGTGGTACGGCGGCTCCGGCGGGTCGCTCTCCAGGTGGACCCATTCGGCCGACCCGACGACGACGTGCCGGGTGTCGGCCGCCAGCATGAAGGCGAACACGGCGACGGTCGCCGCCAGGCCGAACACGGTGACGGTGGCCACGGCGCGGGCGGACGCCCGTTCGGACAGCGGCCGGCCGAGCAGGGTGGTGATCCCCAGCAGGGCCACCAGCAAGACCGGGGCGGCGACGACGGCCCCGCCGAGCCACGTCATGACGGTAATGGTGTCGGGCATGGTGGCGGGTCAGGTCCGGGGCGGGCGTTCAGGGTTTCAAGTGTCCGTGTTTCGGGATTGATGGTTCGGCGTTTCAGGTTTCGCGCGCGGTGTTGTGTGTGACAACGGATGGTGTCGGCGATGCCAGGCGAACCCGGCCCACCAGGGCCGTGGGTGTCGGGTTCTGCTTCGTGGCCTGACTCCGGAGAGTCAGGCCACGTCGGTGGTTGAAGCACTCACCTTGTGATCGGGTTCGCCATGAACTGCCGATTCCCGCTGATGATTCACCCCTTCGTCGGGGTCACGGCGCAGGTTCCGTCCTTGCACGGGATGAGCTTGAAGCGGTTCTCGGCGATCCACAGGTACACCTTGTTCCCGAGCCACGGCACGCCGGGGAGGTACAAGAACGGGGCGATCAGGACCGTCGCCGGCAGCCGCCACGCCATCCAGCGGAAGGCTTTGAACCCGGCGTACGCCGACTTGCGATCCGGCGTGACGACGTGCATCTCTTCCAGCAACCGCTTCGGTTGCAGTTCGACTTCGGCCGCCGGGTACTCGGCCGGGCGGCGGGCGTCCTGGTAGCGGAGTTGGTTCAGCCAGTCGAGTTTCTTCAACACCTCGACCCCGGCCCGGCAGAACGGGCACGCCCCGTCGAACAAGACGACCGCGTGGCCGTCGGCGGACGTGGCGGCGGTGGTCGTCGGAGCGGTTGCGGTCATGGTTCGGCCTCGCAGTGGTGTTCCCGCAATCATACCCGGAAACCGCGCGCCCCATTCACTATGCAGGTCCAGTGTATCGTTTGTCGAACGGTCGGTCAACTCGCCGCGCGGTCGCGGAGCGTTTTCGAGATGCCGCGAATCGTCTCGTCCACCTCGGTGCGGACGCCGATCGGGTCGGCCCCACCTTCCACCGCCGCGAGGTGTCGGTCCATCGCCGCCGCCCACTCGCGGCAGCGGGCGAGCAGCCACGTCTTCTCGTCCGGGGATCCGTTTGCAACACCCGGCGCGGAGTTCGGTCAGCCGCGGGTCTGGCAAATATTTGTGGCAATCGGAAGTTCTGGCCTTGCCGGAGGATGGGAAAGACCTCACCCCCCGGCCCCCTCTCCGTCCCGGAGAGCGGGCCGGGGGGTGAGGACTTTCGACTTGCCAGAAAGTTTTGCCAGACCCCATTCACAATCATCCCCGGAAACCGCGCGACCCCCCTTCACCGGGCGGGTACAATGTTTCCGGTAACCTCGTCCGCGATGCTCGTTCCCCGCCCACCCCGGTTCGCCCCTCGCGGGACGCGCCGACGTACGCGGCCATCTCCCGTCGCCGTCGTTACCCCCGACCACCCCGGCGACCCGGAACGGTGCCGCCGCCCACGGGTCCGCCGCCCATGCACTTGCTCACCGGATTCTCCCGACTGATCACCCACGTCGCCGACTTCGGCCTCGAACGCCCCCCGCAAAGGACCGCCCCCGCCATGCAACTCGATGACGACCTGTTACTGTCCGACGACCTGCCGGCGGACGCCCGCCGGATCATCGGCGAGGCGGAGGCGGCGGTGGCCGACGTCCGCCGGCAGTCCGAGCGGGCGGTGGCGGCGGTGCGGGACCAGGCCGACCGCGAGATCGCCGCCATCCGGGTGAAGGCGGACGCCGACGCGGCGGACGCCCAGCGGGAGGCCGCCGCCCAACTGTCGCCACTGCTCCGCGACCTGTTCGGCCGGCTGAAGGGGGTGCAGGCCGCGTGCCTGCGGGCCGGCGACCTGGACGGCGCGCTGGCGGTGCGGAGCCGCCTGCGGTCCCTCCGCGGCGACCTGTTCGGCGTCCGCCCCGACCCCGGCAACTTGACCGATTACGGCCCGGCCGACATCGGCAAGGTGATGCTGTTCGAGATCGTCGGCGAGGGGGACAGCGACCACTGCTGGGGCACCGACGTGTACACCGGCGACTCCCGGCTGAGCGTGGCGGCCGTCCACGCCGGGGCGGTGCGGCCGGACGAGCGGGCGCTGGTGCGGGTGGCCCTGCTGGACGGCACCGAGATGCTGTTCGAGGGCACCGAGCGGTACGGCGTCCGCAGCCGCGACTACGGCAACTACTCCATCGCCTACACGGTGGAGCGGGTGTGAGCGGACGACCACGGCGAACCCGATCCCAAGGTGAGTGATGCCACCACCGACGTGGCCTGACTCTCCCGAGTCGGGCCGAGCCACGACAGCGGTTCGGCCCGACTCGGGAGAGTCAGGCCACGAGGTCGAACCCGCCCCGAATGACCACCACCCACCCCCGGCCTTCCCATGTCCCCCTACACCCTCCCCGACTGGAACGCCCTGCTCGCCGGCATCGTCGCGCACCCGGACGCGGACCTCGCCCGGCTGGTCGCGGCCGACTGGCTCGAAGAGCACGGGGAAGGCGAGCGGGCCGCGTTCATCCGCCTCCAGTGCGAGCGGGAACACGCCGACGCGCTCGAACTGAAGTGGGCCGAGGAGCGGTTCCGCAACTCGCCGACGGGGTTGCCCCTGTGGGCGGCCGAGGCGTGCCCGAATCTGGTGCGGTTGGAATTCTCCGCCGGGGGCGGACTCGGCGTGGCGGCGAGCGGGGCCGAGAAGGTCGTCTTCCGCCGCGGCTTCCCGTTCCGCGTCACCTGTGCCGCCGAGGAGTGGCAGCGGTACGGGCCGCTGACCGTGCCCCGCCAGCCGGTACGGGAGTTGGTCCTCCGCGAGTGCCGCGAGCCGGGCCTCGACTGGTGGGCGATGCGGGCCACCCTCCGTCACCTGCGGACCGTCGCACTCGACGACGGCGACTACCCGCTGTTGCGGTTCCTCCGCCAGCAGTTGCCGGACGTGGACGTCGTCCGCCACGCCGGGCCGGCCGTCCCCCCCACCGACCCGCGGCCGATCTCCCGGCCCACCGCCCCACCACCCCGCCCGGTGACGCCGGCCGAGGCGGGACCGATTCCGGCGGCCGTGAACGGGCGGTAACGCCTCAACTCAAGCTCAGCGGGCCGGCCCCGCAGAAGTCCGGGTTGCCGAACGTCTTGATGCGGTGGCCGAAGGCGTGGGCGAGGGCCAGCAGCAGGCGGTTGTGCGGCACCCCGCCGCGGCCGTGCTTCACCGCCCGGCCGGTCTTGAAGTCCAGGCCCCCGCCGAGCAACACGAACGGGATGTTGTTCAGCGTGTGCGTGTTGCCCGCGCCGAGTTCGTTGGTCCAGACGATGGTGGTGTTGTCCAGCAGGCTGCCACCGCCGCCCGGCTCCGGGGTGTCGGCCAGTTTCTTCGCCAGGTAAGCGATCTGTTCGGCGTACCACTTGTTGATCTTCGTCAGCTTCTCCATCGCCTTCGCGTTGCTGTCCGGCTCGTGCGACAGGGCGTGGTGCCCCTCGTCGATGCCCAGCCACTTCATCTTCGCCCCGCCGACCGAGTTGGTGAACTGGAAGGTGGCGACGCGGGCGAAGTCGGCGGCGAGGCTGTGAACGAGCAGGTCCATCTGCATCCGCGTCAGCGTCGGCATGTTGTCGTTCTCTTCCCGCACGCCGGGGTCGAGCTTGGGCACCGGGTGGCCGACATCGGCCGCCTTCGCCGCCTTCAACTCCCGCTCCATTTCGCGGACGAAGGTGGCGTGTTCGTCGAGCAGTTTGCGGTCGTCGGCCGACACCGCATCGCCGACCTTCTTCAGGTCCGCCTGCACGTCGTCCAGGATGCTGGCGAGCAGTTCCCGGTTCTTGGTCCGGCCGTACAGCTTGGCGAACATCTGGTACGGGTCGTCGATGGGGGCGAGCGGTTTGTTCGCGCCGGCGTAGCTCATGCGGGTCCAGGTGTCGGCCCGGTCGGGCACCATCACGCCCGTCTCCAGGGAGCCGAAGCGGGTGCGGGTGGCCGGGTCTTTCTGGAGGAAGCCTTTCAACTCCTGGTCGATGGAGATGCCGCTGGACCACCCCGCCGGGGTGTCCGAGCCGCCCTGGATGTTACCGGGGAACAGTTCGGTGCCGGTGAGCAGGCAGCCGATTCCCCGCATGTGCGCGTCGCCGTCGCCCCGCACCTTGTCGCACACGCCGTGCAGCGTGAGCAGCTGGGACTGGAACGGCGCGAACGGCGACATCGACTCTTTCAGCGCGAACTTCGCCCCTTCCTCGTCCGGCCAGAACGTCTTCGGCACCACCCCGTTCGGGGTGAAGATGACGACGAGCCGCTGCTTCCGCTTGGTCTGGTTGGCGAAGGCGAGGCTGGGCAAATTGCCGATGAACGGCAGGGCGGCGGCCCCGAGGCCGAGGTCGCGGAGGAAGGTGCGGCGGGAGGCGGGCATGAGCGGTGGCTCCGGGCGAAGCGAAGAGACGACCAGCGGTTAAAATGATTCTAGCCGACGGGCCGCCACAATGCCAGCGTTTCGCCGCGGGTTCCGCCGACCGCCGACAGCGGGCGAGCCGCGGACAACAACCACACGGTGAGGGGCAATCACATCGACCGGCGCGGCGTCGCGGAGGGACTCCGGGACGACGCCTCTGGTCTGCGCCGAGGGTCGGAAAAGGCGGGGAGAGGACGGTCAACCGACATCAGCCGAAAGTGAAGTTCCTGGGGCGGCGCTATGGTCGTTGGCAAGGCCTCACCCACGGCTCACCTTGATAGCGTACCGACCGGTGCCGCGGGCGGCGTTGAAGTGTCGCACCTGAACGGTGTAAGTCCCCGGCGTCAGTTCGGTCGCGATCCGCGGGTTCCTCCCGACCCCGCTATCGTCATCCTGGGCAATCATGCCGCCCCCCGGACCGAAGAGAGTCATCACCAGATCAGTCGGACCCTCCGTCTCGACCGTGTAACGGCCCGCGGTGCGGGCAGTGAACTTGTACAGATCCTCCTCCCCCGGTTGGCCGATGTCCGATTCCGTCGTCCCCTCGAACACCGACAGTTCGACCGGCCCGACGGGACCGGCTGGCCGGTAGTAGACCCGCTTTGCGAACTCCTTGTCCAGAGCCGAGAGTGACTCGTTGGGGTTGGTGTGGAAGCCGTTCAGCGTCCACGTCGCCGGAAAGCTGTACAGCATGACCGACTGCGGGTCCAGACTGCTGCCGTTGATCTGGCTAACGTCGTACTGCGCGTACAGGTTGCGATCGATCGTCGCCAGGTCCCAGTAGTTGGGCGGCCCCATGAGCGCGTCGTTCACCACCGGCTTGTTCCACTGGATCGGGTTGTCTCGCGGGTTCTGATGCTCGTGGATCATACCCAGCATGTGGCCGAACTCGTGCAGGATCACCCCCTCGTCCACCCAGCCAAAATTCATCGTCGGCTGGTCGGCCGGGATGCCTAGCGCGTCCGTCCCGATGTAGGACCACGCTCCGTCGTCGGCGAAGGCGATCCGCACCTGGGTGCCGCCGGAGTTAACGAACTCGAACTTCAAGTTGGCGTGGGCGGTCCACTGGACCGCATGCTGTTTCACCAGCGCCTGTTGGGCGGCCGCCCCGCCGAGGAAGCGGATGCGGATCGTCGATCCGTTGGGCCATAGTTTGGCGACCTGGAACGCCGCGCGGGTCGGGCCGGCTTCGAAGGCGATCATCCGCCCGGCCTGCGGCCGCTGAACCTCGCTCGGAAGCACCCGATCGAAGCAGACCTTGTCCGTAACTGCCATGTGCGATCCTCCTAAAGTAATTTGTGGTCTAAAAGGGACTTCGCCGAACGACCCAGCTCACATGCCCGACCGCGACACCAGATCGCAGTAGAGACACGCAGTACGCTACGGGAAACAAACTACGTGGCCGGGTCAATTGCCACGCCTGGGGCGGCGTGCAGGGGCGCGTCCGATCTCGAACTTGTCGATACCGCCCGGCACCGTCAAAAAACCGCCGCTCCCGCCGACTCCTAGCGGTCAGAGCCACCGGCCTGGGTCGCCGCCTTGCGGAACTCGGCGCTAGCGGTGTAGACGGCTTTCCTGACCCGGTTGGCGCCCCCGAGCGGCTTGTGTTCGGCCAGGGCGTTCCAGGGGTCGAAGACCATCTTCTCGCACTCGGCCAACTGCTCCGGCGTGTCGAATGTCTGCGGCAGGATCGTGATCCTGGCGACCGGGACGGGTTTCGAATTCCAGCGGACGCTCGGATCCTCGACCGGCATCTTCACCGGGTCCATCTGAGGAATGATGCTCAGATCGAACGTGACGGGCGAACTCTTCCCCCCGAGGCGTTGGGACATTGCGGCTCGCAGGTGATCGATGGGTACCGCGGTGTACTTCACGGCTCGGTTGCCCAACTTGAAGGGGACGGTGCTCCAGTAACGGACGGAAAGCGGAGAGGCGATCAGTTTTTGGGAGTCTTGAGCCAACTTCACGACGCACGGATGGCTCTTGTCGAACTCCGCCTTGGCTGCGGGGGTTTTCATGGCCTCCATGAACTCCAGCACGGTCTTCGCGTCGGGTAGGAAGAACACCTCGGAATCGATCAGGACGAAGTCCTGCTCCTCCCGGCCTTGAGACTCCATCGCCCGCGGCCCTTTGACCTCCAGCACCTTCACCGCCATCCCGTGGATGTCCGGCGTGGTGTCGTCCGTTGAAGCGCCGTTGGAGAACCGCACCTTGCACTTGTAGGTCTTCGGCTTATTGAAGATGCCGAACTGGTATTCCTTCGGGATCTTGTCGAGAACGGCGAACTCGGCCTCCACACAGCCGTGGCCCTTAGAGTGCTGACCGCGCAGCTTTGGGTCGTTGTGTTTCATCATCCCCAGTTGCTTTTCGACGATCAGCTTGATGATCTCGTCCTCGCCCGGCGGCACCCGCTCCTCACCCAACTTCAACGGGACTTCGGAGCTCGTGGGTTTGTCGGCGGCCCACGCGAAGCGATCGGTCCCCCCAAGCCCTCCACTGACGAGCAGCGTTACAACGATCAATCCGAGTCGCCTCATGTCATACCCCTTTTATGCATCCGAACAGATATCTATCCCAATCTCGGAGATTGGGATAAACCGTCAGGCTGTTGGGATAATACCGCCCCGAAAGCCGCTGTCAAGTTTTTCTTGCGGCCGTGCCGACCAACGCGAGCGAATTCGCCCCGCACGGCGGGCGGGTCACTTCTCTCGAATTCGATGCCCCGCTGGGCCACGTCGCGCGGTTCGCC
>JBBRUO010000158.1:0-11095 GCA_038247725.1 Gemmatales bacterium | reverse complement strand
TCGCCGGGTGAAACTCTTTGACCAAGACAGCCAGCCGATCCCGACCCAACACGGGGCAATCCGCAGTGAGGGGAACTTGCGCCAGGAATCGACCACTTGCACGCTGGAGTTGCTACCGACCGGTTCCACCCCGAGAAAGCCCGCCAAACTCGTGGTTCTCGGCACCAAACTGGTGCCCGTCCGCGTGCCGTTCCAGTTGCAAAACGTCGAACTGAAGTGACGGGAATCCCGCCTACTCCTCGGCGTGCGGGTGGAGTTCGACGAGGCGGAAGATTTGGTCGCGGATGGACTGACCGCAACACGCGCACTTCATCGACCGTTCCAGCGGGATGCCGCAGCCGGGGCAAAACCACTGGGCCAACTTGCGGCCGACCGCGACGCCTTCCGGGCGCGGCTTCCGCTCGGGGAACCGTTCGGCGAAGACGTCGTGCAAGTGAGAGGTGAGCGGCATTCCGCCGGCCGTGCAGGTGTACACGCCGTCGGTCAGCGTCATTTCCCGGCCGCAGTGCAGGCAGTACATCGGCATCTCCTCAGCGCGCCTCGGTGGCGACTTCCCGTCGCGCGAGGACGACCGCACCCACGGCCGGTTCCGTCACCACCCGCACCGGTCCCGGTGACACCCCGTTGTCGGCGAGGGCGGCCAAGAACCGTTCGCGGAACCGTTCGTTCTTGGTCAACACCCCGCCGGCCACCGCCACCGGCACGCCCGTCGGCGGCAGCCCGTTGGCCCGGGCCGCCCGCGCCGCCGTCCGCGCCAGTTCGGTCGCCTGTTCGCTGACGATGGCCTCGGCCGTCGCGTCCCCGGCCTCGGCCGCCTCGAAGACCACCGGCGCGAGGCCGGCGATGGCCGACCGGTCCCACGCGCCGCGGTACACCGAGTAGATGAAGTCCGGCGCGGCGGTCAGTTGCATCCGTTGTACGAACCGCTCGACCAGCACGGTCGGGGGCGTCACCCCGTCGTAACTCCGGCAGGCGGCCCGCAAACCGTTCAGGGCGATGGCGTACGCGCTCCCTTCGTCGCCCAACAAGTGGCCCCAGCCGCCGCACCGCCCGACCCGGCCGTCCGACGTTTTGACAAACGCGATGCTACCGGTTCCGGCGATGACAGCCAACCCCCACCCGTCCGGCGTTCCCGCCGCGAGCAGCAGCGTGGCGTCGTTCGCCACCGTCACGCGGTCGGCCAGGCCCACCCGCGCGGCCCACTCTTGAATCACGTCCAGACCTTCCTTGCGGTCCACCCCGGCCAAACCCAGACAGGCGGATGCGACGGTCGCACGACCGAGATTCGCGGCAGCGAAGGCGCGGTCGATGCCGTCGTCGAGGGCGGCCAGACCGGCGGTCACGCCCACGGACTGGATGTTCGACGGCCCCGCCTCGCCCCGTCCGATCACCGTGCCGGTCGCCCGGTCCGCCAGTAGGCAAAGTGTTTGCGTACCACCGCCGTCGATGCCGAGAACCAGATCGGCGCGAACCGGTCGCGGGGTCGGAGCGACCGATCCGAGGGCCGCCTTGATCCGCCCGCCGTGTGCCGTCAACAACTCCCGCGCGGCTGCCACCGACACGCCCGCGAGTTTGGCCACGAGAGCCGTTTTCAACTCGCCGTCGCAGGCGGTCAGGAGGGCGGTCGCGGCTGGTTCGTCGAGATCGGTCAGTGCGCGGACGATGCGGTTCGTCCGCGCCACCAGCTTGATGTTCGTCGCCTTCAGGTCCGCCATCAGGTTGCCGAACACCTTTCCCAAGCGGACCATCGCCCCGGTACTCAGCATGTTCAGCACCAACTTCGTGGCGGTGCCGGCCTTCAGGCGCGTGGACCCGCTCAGCACCTCCGGGCCGACCACCGGCACGATGGCGATGTCCGCGACCGCCTCCAGCGGCGAACCGGGGTTGCACGCGAACCCGAGTGACAGGGCGTTGACACTCTTCGCGTACGTCAGTGCGCCCAGCACATACGGCGTCCGCCCGCTGGTGGCGATGCCGAACACGGCGTCGGCCGACGTGAGCGACAGCGCTTCCAGGTCCGACCGGCCGAGTGCCTCCGAGTCTTCCGCCCCTTCCACCGCGCGGAACATGGCACCGGGGCCGCCCGCGATCAGGCCGAGAATCTGGTCCGGGTTCGTCTGGAACGTCGGCGGGCACTCGGCGGCGTCCAGCACCCCCAGCCGGCCGGACGTGCCCGCGCCGCAGTAGATGAGCCGGCCGCCGTTAGCCAGTCGCCCGGCGACGGCGTCGATGGCGGCCGCGATCCGCTCCTTCTGGGTGAGAACCGCGGCCGTGATGGTGGCGTCCTCGGCCGTCATCAGTTCGACGAGTTCGAGCGACGACAGGTCATCCAGCCGGGCGGACGCCGGGTTGCGGCTCTCAGTCGGCAGGTGTTGGAGCGGGTCCATCGGTGGGCGGGTCCGGGTTCTGCGAGGGTGGCCGACTCTCTCCGAGAGTCGGTGCGAAGCGAGTCGCTCTCTCCGAGAGTCGGTCTGCAAACGGTCGCTCTCTCCGAGAGCGACCCACCCTATCGGCCGAGCCGGGCGGCGAGCAGGGCGATGAGAACGGTCGTCCCCGCGCCGACGGGCGCGAACCACGGCCATGCCAATATAGGTGCGTCGAACTGAGAGGGCAGCCAAAGGCCGAGGACGGTGCAAAAGCCGGTACACAACCCGGCGATGGCGGCCCACCCCGGCACGGGTTTTCTGAACCGGCCGAGCAGGAACAGCCCCAGCACCAGCCCGGTCGTGAACCCGGCCACCGCCAGCACCCGCCCGACCACGCTGCGGTCGCTGCCGGCCCAGTGGGCGGTCAGGGCGACGAGGATTTGCAACACCCCGAACAGGGCGGTGAGCAACCGCGACACCAGCACGTAGTGCCGCTCCGAACGGCCCTTTCGCAACGGCTGGTAGAAGTCGGTCACGACGGCATTGGCGGAACTGTTCAGCGAACTGGACAACGTGGACATGGCCGCCGCGAGGATCGCCGCGACCAATACGCCGACCACCCCGACCGGCAGTTTGGTGACGATGAACAGGCCGAACACCTCGTCCGGCTTCTCGTCCGTCACGGCGAACACGCCGGCTTCGCGGGCGACGAACATGCCGACCCCGACACCGAGGAACAGCACGAATTGCGCGAACACGACGACGCCGCTGAGCACGACGGCGATCCGGGCCTGACCGAGCGACCGGGCGCACAGGTACCGCTGCACCATCATCTGGTCGGCCCCGTGCGACGCCATGCTGAACACCGCCCCGCCGAGCACCCCGGCCCACAACGTGTACGCCGCCGCCGGCGACGGGTCGAGATCGAACACGGTAAACTTCCCGGCGGCCGAACCGCCCTCGACGAACTGGCCCCACCCGCCGGGGAGAAGTTTCAGCACGAAGAAGCCGGCCAGGACCGCGCCGGTGATTTTGATGGTGAACTGGATCAGGTCCGTCCACAACACGGCTTTCATGCCGCCGAGGTACGTGTACGCGATGGTGACGAGACCCACGACCACGACCGACGCCTCGATGCTCAGGCCCATGTACTGCGTCACCAGCGCGGTCAGGTACAGCCGTAACCCGTCGGCCACCGTCCGGGTGACCAGGAACAGAGCCGACGCCACCCGCTGCACGGACGGCCCGAACTTCTCCTGGAGCACCTGATACGCGCTGAATAATTCGCCCCGCATGTACGCCGGCAGCAGGATCGCGGCGACCAGACAGCGGCCGATCACGTAGCCCATTGCCAGTTGCAGGAAGGTGAAGTTGCCGCCGGCCGGGTTGTACGCGGTGCCCGGCACGCTGAGGAACGTCACCGCGCTGGTCTCGGTGGCGACGATGGAAATCAGGATCAGCGGCCAGCCGGCGGTCCGACCGCCGACGAAGTACGCCTGCCGGTCTTGCTGCCGGCGGGAGAACGCCACGCCCAGCCCCGTCATGGCGAGGATGTACACGGCGACGATGGCGAGGTCGATGGGCGAGAGCGTGGGCATGGGCGTGGGGTCTGGCGGAGCGTTGGGAGGTCACGGAGTTGTATTCTGCCGTCGGCCACCGCGCCAGCAGGGCGGCTCCGGCCGGATTCACTGTCAGCGATCCGAACCGATCGGGACGGCCGCGTAGCGCAACACCTCCAGCACCGTTTCCGGGTCACACCCGTAGATGCCCGCCCCCCACGCCGAGTTCTGCTCGACAACGGCCCAGCCCCGTCCCGCGATGACGCCGACATCCAACACCGCCGTCCGTGGGAGATCGACCCGCGTATCGGCAAGAACGGTTCGGACGAACGAATCCGCTTCCGCCAATTCCCAGTCCACTGCGGCGAAGTCCTTCTCACGCTGAAGTTCACCATCCCGGAGGTAGACCGACATGCTACGCGGCTGTCGATTTAGAACGAAGCAGCGGAACTCCTTCTCCCACCGAACGATCTCCGCGACGAGGACCGGCATCGTCTCGTCGTAGCCGGAGGGCAGCTCGGCCCCGATGTACACGCAGGCCGGAAAGCTTTTATCGTTCGGCGGCTTGATGAACGCCGGTTCGGTGAGTCGCCGTGCATCCAACAGTGTTGAGAGTCCGACGCTCCGCTGCCGATACTCCTCTGGCAATCGGGGGAGCCAGTCGATGGCGGGTTCGAGCAATCGCAGGCCAAACTGCCCGGCCAGAGTTGGCCCGAACAACGCTTCCAAGTAGAGCACGGGTTCGGAAACCGTCTTCAACTCTTCGGGCACCCGCCACCCTTTCAACCGCTCGACAGCCCAGCCGAGACATCCAGCCGCCCGCCAGAGTGCTTGAGAATCTTCTGTGAACCGGGGTGTAAGAATGAGTGTTGGCATCGTGTCACCCGGCATTCTTGGTGTATTCGATTCGGTGAGGGCTACGGCCGCCTGTAGACCCAGTTTGCGGCCAGTCCCGGCGATCTTGCGGTCGAACTCGTCTTCGGCGGCAAACTCCTCGCACAGTTCTTGCTCTTCGGTCTACAGCTTGGCAGCTTCGGCGAACGCCCGTTTCAGTGCGACGGTCATGGCGCTGTTCCTCTCGGTGGAAATGATACGCGGTCCGTTCACTTCCCCTTCCACCGCAGCACCTTGCCGGGGAGCTGCGCGGGATCGTGCTTGCCGTCGGCGATGACCGCTGTGCCGTTGACGAACACCCACTTCACCCCGGCCGCGTACTGGTGCGGCTTCTCGAAGGTGGCCGTGTCGCGGTACGTCATCGGGTCGAACACCACGATATCGGCGAAGAACTTCGGCTTCAGGTAGCCCCGGTCGGTCAGCTTCAGGATGTCGGCTGGCAACCCGCTGCTGCTGCGGATGGCGTCCTCCAACTTCACGATGCCGTCCTCGATGGCGTATTTGCCGATCTTGCGCGGGAAGGTGCCATAGCTGCGGGGGTGCGGGACGGTGTCGCCGGGCGTCTGCACGCCGCCGTCGCTGGCGGTCGCCACCCACGGCCGCTTCATGTACACCCGCACGTCGTCCTCGCTCATGCCGAAGTTGACGATCTGCGCGCCGCCGTTCCGCTCGATCTCCAGCACGATATCGAGGGGCGGTTTCTTCTCCGTCGCGGCGATGGCGGCGATGTCCTGGCCCTGCCACTTCGGGTTCTTGGCGTACCGGGCGATGCGGATGCGCTTGCCGTTGTCGCCCGCCAACGCGGCTGTGATGGCGGCCTTGATCTTCGGCCCGGTGGTCGCGTCGTCGAGTCGTGTGACGTACTCCTTCCGCGTGCCGTCGCGGTACCGGCCGGGCACGACCGTTGCACCCAGTGAGGTGCTGCTGGCGATGTACGGGTACTGGTCAGCGGTGATGTCCTGGCCCTTCTTGCGGGCGGTTTCGATCAAGTCCACCGCCGCCGCCGAGGTGCCCCATGCGGCCTTGCCGGACGCCTTGATGTGCGACACATGCACCCGGCAGCCGCCCGCCTTCCCGATCGCGATCGCCTCCTCGATGGCGACCAGCAACCCGCCGGCTTCGTCGCGGATGTGGCTGGCGTAAAGTCCGCCGTGCTTGCCCACCACCTTCGCCAGCGCCGCGACCTCGTCCGTCTTGGCGTAGGTGCCGGGGGTGTAGATGAGGCCGGTGGACATGCCGTACGTGCCGTCCGTCATCGCCTGGTCCACGAGGGCTTCCATCTTCGCCAGTTCCTCGCTCGTCGGGGCGCGGTTGGCGTTGCCCATCACCTGCTCGCGGATGCTGTTGTGGGTGGCGAGGTGGATCTCATTGGAGCCGATGCCGCCGGCTTCCAACTTCTTGAAGTATTCGCCCGCGTCCACCGGCCCGCTGCCACAGTTGCCGGTGACGACAGTGGTGCAGCCCTGGGTGACGTAGTTCTTGTTCGCCTTGCCGACCTTGCCGAGCAGGCCGCTGTCGCAGTGCGTGTGCAGGTCGATGAAGCCGGGGCAGACGACGAGGCCGGTGCCGTCGATCTCCTTCGCGTCGGCCACCTTGCCGACCGCGCCGACGGCGGCGATGCGATCACCAACGATGTGAACGTCGCCCTGGTAGCCGGGGTGGCCGGTGCCGTCGTGGATGGTCGCCCCACGGATGACGTAGCTCGTCTTCGGCGGGTCGGCGGCGACGGTGACGGCGACCGAGGTGAACAGTAACAGCGCGGCGAAGCGGAGCATGGCGGCACCCGTGGCGGAGGGGAAGCCGGCATTATCGCCGCCGAGGAGGGAAACGCAAGCGGGCCGTCCGGATGAAGGCGGCGCGAAGATTGGGTGTGAAGTCCCTCACGAACAGGGCGTTGGGGGGTTTCGGGGCTAACGATGAACGGGTAGGAAGGATCGCTCACGCCTCTTGGAGTTCGCCCATGACTCGCCGTCGGTCCGGTTTCACCCTCATCGAATTGCTAGTCGTGATCGCGATCATCGCGATCCTCATCGGCTTACTGTTGCCGGCCGTGCAGAAAGTCCGCGAGGCCGCCGCCCGCATGTCGTGCAGCAACAACCTGAAGCAACTCGGCCTCGCCGCCGCCAATTACGAGAGCAGTTACTCGGTGGTCCCGCCGAGCCTGATCGTGAACATCGGCCTGCCGCCGGGCGGGGCCGGTCAACCGGGGTCGCCGTTCCCGGCCATCGTTCACAGTTGGGCCCCGAACTTCCTGCCGTACATCGAACAGGATAATGTGTTCCGTCTGTACAACCCGACCTACCCGTGGTTCGCCGTGGTGCCCGGCCTGGTGGACAACCAGGCCCCGTTGCGGACCCAGATCAAGACCTTCATTTGCCCGTCCGCCCCCGGCGGGTCGAACCGCACCGTGTCCGGCACCTTCACCTTCGGTGCCCCGTTCCCGTACCAGAACCTGGCCGTCACCGACTACGCCACGAACAGCTCCATCAACCCCGGCGCGATCACGTTCTTCGGGTACCCGGCCGGGTCCACCCAGTTCACCCTGTTCAGCGCCATGCGGCCGGACCTGAAAGGGGCCGGGCTGGGGCCGCTGTTAGGCGTCTCGGCCTCGTCACCGAACACCATGACCGGCATCAGCGACGGCACCAGTAACACCATCCTGCTGTGCGAGAGCGCCGGCCGCCCGGACCTGTACATCGGCGGTCAGCGGCAGACCGGGGCGAACAACGACGGCGGGTGGGGGCACCACGAGAACGACTACGGCCTGGACGGGGCGGTGTCGAAGACGAACCGCTCCAGCCCCGGCAACTGCGTCATCAACTGCCACAACGACAACGAGACCTACGCCTTCCACACCGGCGGGGCCATGCACGTGTTCGTGGACGGGAGCGTCCGCTTCGTCCGCGAGAGCATCGCCCCGCAGACCTACGCCGCCCTGATTACCGCCCAAGGGGGTGGCATGACCGCCGCCGAAGTTAGCCCGTCCACCGACTGATCGTTCGCTGACACGTTCGGCCCCGGCAAGACCGCCGGGGCCACTTCTCCTACCGGATCGAGCCCATCTCATGCCCCGCTCGTGCCTGCTCCTGCTCCCGCTGCTGACTCTGATCGGTTGCGGGAGCGGCAAACCGCCCACCCAGCCGGTCACCGGCAAGGTGATGTTCAAGAAGACGACCCCGGCGGCCGGCGCGCTGGTGGTGTTCCACCCGACCGACTTCGCGGTCGAGAAGCAGATCGGCGGCAAGCCGTTCGGCACCGTCAAGGACGACGGCACCTTCACCCTGACCAGCTTCGAGGCCGACGACGGCGCGCCGGAAGGCGAGTACGGCGTCACCATTCAGTGGCAGAAAAAAGGGAAGGACACCGGATTCGCCCTCGGCGACGGCGGCGGGGCCGGCCGGCAAATGCTCCACCCGAAGTACGGCAACCCGCAGCAGCCGTTCAAGACCGTGACCGTCAAGAAGGGTGAGGGCAACGTGTTCAACTTCGACGTGGATTGATCGCCGACGGCTCGTCGCCAGCCGGGTTCGACGGATGAACCCGCCGCTGTTCGAGGAGCATCCGCCGCAGCGGGACGCCGGTCGTCAGTTTCAGAATGGTCTCGGTGTCCTCGCGACGAACGACCGTGAACTGAACGCCGATCACGGTGCTATCGGCGAAGCGGATGCGGGCCGCCAACAGTGCCCCCACCCACAGCGACTCGTGTTCGCCGACCACGCGCATCCCCGTCTCCGACAGTTCGGCGACGGGGATCGTCATCTGGCCCAGCATCAACAGCGGACGATCCGACTCCGGGTATCGGAGGCGGAAGCACTCCCGCCGGTTCTTCGCATCCGCCATCGCGTGCCTCCCGGTTCGTGTCACGGAAACGGTAGCACACACCCACGCTCGGCGGCGGGCCTCACTTCGTCACGCCGAACCGGTACGTCGTCGTCGTCTTGTATTCCTCGCCCGGCTTCAGCGTGATGCTGGGGAACGCCGGGACGTTCGGCGAGTTCGGGAAGTGCTGCGTCTCCAGGCAGAACGCCTGGTACTGGTTGTACACGGCCCCGCCTTTCCCCTTCGCCGTGCCGTCCAGGAAGTTGCCGGTGTAGAACTGCACGCCCGGCTCGACCGTCAACACTTCCAGCGTCCGCCCCGACTTCGGCTCCGTCACCGTCGCCACCAGTTGCGGCTCGGTCGTCCGCTTCTCCCCGTGGACGTAATTCAGGTCGTACCCCACCGGCTCGGCCTTGATCTCCTTGATCCGCTTGCCGATGGGCGTGGCGACGGTGAAGTCTAACGGCGTGCCCTTCACCGGCTCAATCTTGCCCGTCGGCAGCAGGGTGTCGTCGGTGGGCGTGTACTTGTCCGCCAGCAGCTTCAACTCGTGGTCCAGGATGGTGCCGCTGGCGTGCCCGGCCAGGTTGAAGTAGCTGTGGTTGGTCAGGTTCACCACCGTCGGCTTGTTGGTGGTCGCCTTGTAGTCGATGACCAATTCGTTCGCGTCGGTCCAAGTATACGTCACGGCGCACTTGAGTTCGCCGGGGTAGCCCTGTTCGCCGTCCGCGCTGGTGTACGTCAGCGTCAGCGTCGGCCCCTTCGCGCCGAGGCTTGCGTCCGGCCGCCACAGCATCTTGTCGAACCCGACCTCGCCGCCGTGCAGCGAGTTCTTACCGTTGTTCGTCGGGACTTGGTACTCCTTGTCGCCGATCTTGAACTGGCCCGCGCCGATGCGGTTGCACACGCGGCCGACGATGCAGCCGAAGTACGGGCTGCTTTCCAGGTAGCCTTTCAGGTCGTCGAACCCGCACACCACGTCGGCCCACTTGCCGGCCTTATCCGGCACCACCACTTCGGCCACGATGCCGCCGAGGGTGAGGATTTTCACCTTCGCCCCGGACTTGTTAATCAGGGTGAACGCCGTGACGGTTCCGGCCGGGCGGACGACCTTCTTCGGGTTCTTCGGGTCGGTGATGGCGGGGGCTTCGCCGAACTTCTCTTCCTCGAAGGCGGGTCCGACGCCGGGCTTGGGCTGGGCGACCGCGACCGGCACGACAAGCGCGACGGCCAGCAGGGTGTACGAGAACGAACGCATGGGAGAGCATCTCCGGATGGGGAACAGGGGCGAGAGGAAGGATAGCGAATCTCGACGGCATGGGCGGGCTTGCAACGGTCCCGCGTTTGAGGTATTTTCCTCACACCCATTCCAAGGAGGTCGTGCCATGTCCCGTTCCCTATGGTTGGTGTTGTTGGCGTCCTCGGTCGCCGTCGGTCAAGGCGGGTCGAAGGTGAAGCCGCCCGAACTGCCGCCGACCGCGTTCCCGATGATCCTGGCGAACGAGCGAGCGAAGCAGCTCACCCCGCCATCGCTGCCGCCGGCGAAGCAAAGAGATGAGCCGGCGGTCAAGGAAGGCCGGGCGCAACTGGCGCTCGTTGGGGTGGCGCGGGAGAGGATGTTCGGGCGGGTCCAAGGGGGGATCAACATCGCCAGCGAGTTCCAGTCGTACTGCGGCTTGGCCGACTCGATCGCGGCCGCCGCGACTGCGGTGTTCGAGAAGCCGGCGGATCGGGTGGCGTGGTATGAACACCGCATCCGCATGACGAAGGACGTGGAGCAATACTTCCGCGACACCATCGCCAGCGATGTGCGGGTGCGTGGTCTTGAACAAACGCGGCTGTCGCTTCTGGCGTCGGTGGCGCGGCTGGACGCCGAGATCGCGCTGCTGAAGTTGAAGGAGCAAATCGGTAAGTGACGGCCCGCCGGGGGCGGAGACGCATATCATGGGTGCGATTCCATCCCCCGGAGCTTCCCGCCATGCCCGCTGTCGCCGTCGTCTATTACTCCGCTCAGGGTCACACCCACGAGTTGGCCGTCGCCGTCGGCGAGGGGGCCGGAGGCGTGCCAGGAATCACCGTCGAATTGGTCCGCTTGCAGGATTCGGACATCCAGAACGGCCGCTGGAAGAACGACGAGCACCTCGCCAAGTTGAACGCCGCCGACGCCATGATCTTCGGGACCCCGACCTACATGGGCGGGTACAGCGCTCAGATGAAGGCGTTCATCGACGCCTGCGGGGGGATCTGGTATCAACAGGGCTGGAAGGATAAACTCGCCGCCGGGTTCACGCACAGCCAGGGGCTCAGCGGGGACAAGCTCAACACCCTCGTCAAGCTTATGGTGAACGCCATGCAACACAGCATGGTCTGGATCGGGCCGGGGTTGTTGGTGGAAGGGACGGCCCCGGAGCACGTCAACCGCCTGTCCAGCTATTCCGGGGCGATGGCCCAGACCTT
>JBBRUO010000157.1:0-11162 GCA_038247725.1 Gemmatales bacterium | reverse complement strand
TGATCTCGAAGGTGTCGCCGCTCTTCGCGTACCACGCCTTGAACGCCTCGGCGTACTTCACGTTGTAGTTCTCCCCCGGCTTCACCTGGAACGCCGGCAACCCGTTCGGGCTGCCGGGGAACAACCCCAGGCGGGAGGCCAGCGCGTTCGGCTGCGCCTGGTAGTCGATGACCTCGCCGGGTTTCGGTTGTGGGGGAGTCCAGTCGGCGTCGGCCAGGGCCTTCAGGATGGCCTTCGTCTGCTCGGCCGGGATGGCTTCCTCCTTCGCCGGCACGCTCAGCCCGTGGCGGTACTTCTGCACCAGCGTGGCGGCGGCCGACAGCCGGTCCTCCGCCTTCGTCGCCTTCAATGCCGCCATCGGGTCGGCCAGCGTCGCCACCACCGCCTTCACCTTGCCCAACTCCGCCTTGAAGTTCTCGTCCTTCAGCGGCACCGGGGTGTTCCCCATGTTGATCGTGTAGTAGTTGGCAGCCGTCGGGTGCTGGGCCAGGAAGTACAAACCTTCCTCCCCTTCCTTCAACGTGATCTGCGGGATGCGGCCGCGACCGGGGAACGGACGACCGATGATGCCGCCACCCGGCAGCGGTTGCGGCACCGGCTGGTCGGGCTGGTCGGCGGCCGCGCCGGGGAGCAGCACTTTGACGTGAGTGACGTTCTTCGCCCCCACCAGACCGCTCTCAATCTTGATCACACCCACCCGCATCTTCACCTTGTCCGCTGCACCCTGGTGCGGCAGCACCTCCACCTCCGCCTTCTCGATCTCCGTCACCTTCCCCACCACCACCGCGTCCGCCTGCAGCGCCTTCTGCGTCGTGCTGAAGTTGGCGATCATGACGAGGGCGGACGCCGGCGAGGCGGCGCAGGCGAGGGCGGACAGCGTCGCCGCGAAAAGAATTCGGCGCATGGGGAGGACTCCGGGAAACAGGGGCGGCCGGCCTACCGGGCCGGTTCGTATCAATGTAGACGGGGGAGAGACCGGCAGGGATTGCCCCCGCCGGCGTTTTTTTCCCGACACACGGCACCAGCCCCCATGATTCGACGAACGCTCGGCTACGGGCGGCGCAAGGCCTCCGAATACCGCACGCTGGCGAAAATCCTCGGCTGGCAAGGGATGCTCACCTACGTCCGCCGGCGACGGCAGCAGCGGAACCCCGCCGACACCGCCCCCCGCACCCTCCGCAGCCGCGACGCCCTCTACCCGCTGATCTATCGCCCGCACACGTCCGACTGGGCGGTGTTCGGGCAGATTTTCCTGGAACGAGAATACGCCTGCCTGAACGACCTGCCAAACGTCGGGCTTGTGCTCGATTGCGGGGCGAATGTCGGCTACTCGTCGGCGTACTTCCTGACCCGCTTCCCGACGTGCCGGGTGATCGCCGTCGAACCGGACCCGCACAACTTCGGCATCCTGGACCGGAACCTCACCCCCTACGGGGACCGGGCGACGGCAATCCGCGCCGGGGTGTGGTCGCACCCGACCCGCCTGACCCTGAGCGAGGTGCCCTACCGCGACGGCCGCGATTGGGCACGGCAGGTCCGCGAGTGCCGGCCGGACGAACCCGGCGGGTTGCCGGCGGTGGACATCGGCACGCTACTCGCCGACTCCGGACTGGAGCGAATTTCCCTGTTGAAGATCGACATCGAGGGGGCCGAGGCGGTGGTGTTCGCCGACCCGGCCGCCCCGTGGCTGGACAAAGTCGATACGCTGGTCATCGAGTTGCACGACGACAGCAGCTTTGGCGAATGCACCCCGATCTTCGAGCGAGCCATCGACGGCCGGGGCTTCACCCTCAGCCGGAGTGGCGAACTGACGGTGTGCAAACGGGGGTAATGTGTGGTCATCACCATCGACGGGACATCCGCGTCCGGGAAGACCTCCGCCGCCGAGCGGTTGGCGGCGGCGCTGGGGTTCCAACTGCTGAAAACCGGGGCCATGTACCGCGCCGCCGGGCTGGTACTGCGGTCGGCCGGGCTGAACCTGTCCGAAAGTATCCGGGACGAGTCCGCGATCCGGGCCGCGATGACGGACATGCATTTCGACATGCCCGGCGGGGCGGTGCTGCTCAACGGCGACGACTTCACCGAGCGGATCGAGGCGAAGGAGGCGGGCGAACTGGCCAGCGTCATCGGCGTGTTCCCGGAGGTGCGGGAGCGGCTGAAGGCCGAACAGCGGCGGATCGCCTACGGGCGGGACATCGTTTGCGAGGGCCGCGACCAGGGAACGGACGTGTTCCCGGACGCCGAGGTCAAATTCTACATCGACGGCGACGTGACCATCCGGGCCGCCCGCCGGCAATCGCAGCGGGGCGGCGAACTGGCCGACATCATCGCCGACCTGGAGAAGCGGGACCACCGCGACAAGACACGCCGCCACGGGCCGCTGTACCCGCACCCGGACGCCCACGTCATCGACACCGCGGTGCTGGACTTGGCGGGGATTCTCGGCGTGATGCTGAAGGCGGTGGACGAGTGGCGGGGGCCGACGGGGTGACACTCACAGGCAGCAACGGATTCTCGGAACAACCGGATCGCGTTCAATTCGTCGGCGGCTGTGACGACATCCGACGGGAGGAGTGAAGGACGGCGAGCACCATTATCCCCTGTGGTTCTACCCGGCAGATCAACCGGTAGGGGTGAACGTCGACCTCGCGAACGGCCGGGTCACCCCATTCGGGAACCTCCGCGCCAAAACAGGGGCTGGGTGGCCAGATCGTCCGCTCGGTCCACGAGCCGGGCGACCAGCATCTGGTCATAAGCGGGGCTACTCCGCGCGAGGTAATCGCGGATCCCGGCGAGTTGATCCGCCGCCCGATTCGTCCAGGTCGCGCTCATGTGGGAAGCCCCAACCGCCGGCGAACTTCGTCGGAAGACACCACCGCTCCGGCTTCGGCGTCCTTCAGCCCGGCTTCGATCGATTGGCGGACGTAAATCTCGTACAGCACGTCGTCCCACGTGGCGTCGTCGGGCAGCCGTTCCGCCAACTGGCGGGTGTCCTTGCGTACCGTAGTCGCCATCCGAAGCCCTCCGAATTGATCGCGGTTTGTTGTAATACTACACCCAACCCGTCTGGGGGCCTGGCACCCAGTCGTTGCGGACAGGCGTTACGGGTGAGCGCACCCGACGGCACGGGATCCACTCACGAGGGGCGTCCGATGCGTGGTCTCATTTGCGTGCTGGTCGTCGGGTTGGTTGTCGCCGTGGTCGTCGCCCAGCGGCCGGCCGCGAAGCCGAAGTTCAAGCTCGGCAAGGACACGACGTACATCACCGGCCCACTCGACGCCGACGGGTTCGTCGATTACGAGACCGCACTGAACGAGAAACTTCGTGGCACGATCAAGCCGGAGGAGAACGCCGTCCCGCTGCTGCTCGAAGCCGAGTGCTGCGGGAGATTCGCCGCCTGCGCGTGAGGGCGAATGGTGGGCCGGGTCAGGCGTTTCTAGTGGGCGGGCGACGCATGACGAGGCCCCAGTGCCAGGAGCAGCAGCACAGCGACTCGTACCGGACGAACTCCAGCCCCGCTAGTTCGCCCCACGCCCGGCACTGCTCGGCCGACGGGCGGATCGGCCTGGACGGCCCGCGCGGTGTCTCGACATCGGTGCGCCAGTGGATGACGCCCGCCATGCCGCCGGGGGCCAGCGCCCGGCACGCCTCCCGAAGCAACCCGACCGGGTTCTCGATGTGCAGGATGTTGAACAGCATGGCGTACCCGGCCGTGCCGTCCGTCACCCCGCACCCGTCGGCGACGAAGTCCCGCACCTCGGCGACGACATTCGACAGCCCCGCCGCCTCGGCCTTGCGGCCCGTCGCGGCCGCCATGTCCGGATCGATGTCCAACGCGATCACCGGCCCCGCAACCATGCGGGCAGCCGGAATCGTGAACGTGCCGTGCCCGCAGCCAAACTCGACGACCGCTCCGTATGAACCGGCGCAGTCGAGCTTGGCGACCATGCAATCCGGGTTGAAGAACGTCTCCCAGTACGACTCGTCGGGCATCCCGCTCTCGCGCCCCTTCATACCACTTCCTCCGGCGGCTGGAGTGTGATCGCCCCCGTCAAAGTTCGCGCGACGGGGCACCGGGTCGCCGCGTCCCGCAATTGGGCCGACTGCTCGTCCGTCAGCGGGCCGTCGAGGGTCAGCGTATACCGCAGGGTAACGGCGTTCGGCACGGATCGATCCAGTCGCACCTCGCACCCGGCCCCTGTGAGCGGCAGGCCGTGCTTGGCGGCGTACATCTGGACGGTCATCGTCAAGCAGGTGGCGAGCGCCGCTTCCAGCAGTTCGTGCGGGCCGAAGCCCCGGCCCGCGCCGCCTTTTTCGACCGGCACATCCGCAACTGCGTCCCGCACCCCGTTCGTGAACGCGGTCTGGTACGGCACTCCGAGGCTGGAAGATCGAATCATCGTGGTCGCGCCCCCTCCTTGCGCCGAACGGGTGATCGGGTGATCGGGTGATCCTGCGGCCGGAGGCGTTTATGGGTAGTGTCTCCGCCGAGCGTGTAGACGACAAGCGTGAACACCGGCAAGTATCCGGCGAAGCTGGCCGACCTCGCGCCGAAGTATCTCGCCACGGTGCCGGACGACCTATTCAGCGGGAAGCCGCTCGTCTACCAGCCGGCGAAGGAGGGCTACCTCTTCTACAGCGTCGGCGTCAACGGCACCGACGACGGCGGTCAGTTGCTCACCGACCCCGGCGATCCGGCCACCGGTCGCGGCGACGACCTCGGCGTGCGAATGCCCGGCGATAAAGAGCGGGTGAAATGAAGCAGCCCGACCTGTCACATTCGGTCCGCCCGCGGCGCTAGAAGTACCGCGGCGCGACGCCATCCGCGACGAACAACGCCATCACCGCCAGCAGGTACACCAGCGACCCCCGCAGCACGGTGCGGGCCGTCGTCTGGGTGCGGTTTGCCGCGAACCGCAGGCACCGTAGCAGGAACCACACCGCCACCGGCATCGACCCGATCAGGTACACCCAGCCGGCCGCGCCGAGGACGAACGGCAGTGCGGTGGCGAATACCAGTAGCGCCCCAGTGCTGGCGGTGGCGAGGCCGGTGATGCGGCCGTCGGGCCGGTCGATGACGGGCAACATCACCATGCCGCCGCGGGCGTAATCCTCACGGTACATGAACGCGATGCTGTAAAAGTGCGGCAGTTGCCAGACGAACAGGAGGACGAACAGCGCCCACCCCATCGGGGCCATGTCCCCGTAGGCGGCGCACCAGCCGATGACGGGCGGGAACGCTCCCGGCACCGCCCCGACGACGGTGTTCCAGGTGGTGATTCGCTTCAAGGGTGTATACACGCCGACATACAGGACGAACGTCAACGCGGCGATGATGGCGGCGGCCGGCGTCGGCAGCAACAGCCACAAGTATGCCACCCCGCCGACGCCCAGGATCACGCCGAACAGGAAGGCGGTCGCCGCGCTCAGCCGCCCGGTGACGACCGGCCGGTTGGCGGTGCGCCGCATCCGTGAGTCCGGGGACCGCTCCAGCCAGTGGTTCAGCGCACTGCCGCCGGACGCGACCAGGGCCGCGCCGACGAGGGCGTGGAGGAACAGCCACACGTTCAATCCGGCCCCGTACTCGGCGGCCCCCAGCAGGTAGCCGACGGCGACCGTCACCAGCGCCATCGTGGCGATGCGGGGCTTGGTCAGTTCCAGGAAGTCGGACGCTCGCGACGGGGCGGAGCGCTCGGTCGCGGGCAGCAGCGGGACGGCGATGGACATGGGGTATTGTTAGCCCTGCACGGAGACCGGGGCGAGGGATTCGGCCGGCATTCCGCCGGCACCCGTCCGGCGATGCACCCGCAGGGCGATCACCACCGACGACGCCAGCACCGCCGTGCCGATCAGTTGGTGGAGGGTCCGGATCGCCCCCGACCCGACCGTGATCGGTCGCATCTCCGGCGGCAAGGCCATGTACGGGCCTGTCGCGGCGAACTTCGTCATCCACGCCTCGACGCCGAGGAGGATTTGCACCGCCAGCATCCCGACGAGATGCCGCACGTCGAAGCCGAGTGTCGTCCGCCCGGCGGGGGTGCTCCGAGCGCGAACGATCAGCCACACGGCCAACCCGAACACGACGAACGCGGTGAGGAAGTGCAGACGCTGCGCCAGCGGTGTCGGGGCGTGTCGCACCCACACGGCCCACAGCAGTTGCAAGAAGACGGCCGCGACCAGTGCCAGCGACAACCCGCCGAGCCGGGCGCGGTCGGCGGGCGGCAAGTCGTACTCCGGCTTCGGCCGCGCCGCGAGGATTGCCACGCACACCATCGTCGTGAACACCAGCTGCGCGAATACGCCGTGCAGCGCGGACAACTCGACGCCGAGGGTGTTCGTCAGCCCCGTCAGTTGGTCGAGGAACACGCGGAACCCGCCGAGTAACCCCTGGATCATGACGGCGACCAGCAGGAACCCGGACAGCGCCCGCACCCATTTGCCCCGCTCACGGCCGAGCAGGTGAACCACGCACACGAGCAGCATCAGCCCGGCGAAGGCGGCGGTCGCGTAACCGACCGCGAGGGGGTAGGTCACGGGTTCGCCGGGGTTCGCCTGACGAAACGTCCACACTTCCATCATCCGCCGGTGAAAGTCGCCATATGCGGCAAGCAGCCCGAAGACGGTGGCCAATCCGACGATTCGAGTCGTCCCCGTCGCCCCCCACCACGCCACGACCGCCAGGAGTGATGCCAAGCCGCCGACAATCCACCCGGCCGCGCGGTGGGTGTGTTCCATCAGGAACCCGGCGTGCCGCTCCAGTTCATACTTGTGCCCGTTGACGATCAGGAACCACGGCTCGGTCGGCCACACCGGGTCGGCCATGCCCGCGCGGAAGGAGGTCGTCAGCCCGCCGAGGGTGAGTAGCAGCACGGCGACGAGGGCGAGCAGAATGGCGGCCACCCGCACGGGGCGGGCGACAGCGCGGGGCGGGATTTCGGGCGTCACTTCTCCACCTCCTTTCGTACGTCGTCGGGCAACTTCGCGGGGTATGGCAGGGCCATTACGAACGCGATCAGGTCGCGCAACTCGGCGTCGGTCAGTTGCGGGTTGGCCGGCATGTTCGCCGCGAGGATACCGAAGCGGATGCGGTGGGCGATGTCCGCCGGTTCCTTCCCCCACCGATACTCTGGCTCGGTCAGTTCCCGCACCCGGTTCGGCAGACCGCGGACGTCGTACCGGTACACATCGGCCTTGCCGTATTTCTCGTGGCAGGCGACGCACCCGCCCTTGGTGAGGAACAACTGATGCCCCCGGCGGATCGCGGCCGGCGTGGCGGCTAGCGGCTCCACCGATAACGCAGCGTCACCGGGCGTCTGGGCGGCCACCCACGCGGCCAGCACCTTCGGGAACGCCTCCCGCACGCCTTCGGCCGGGTCGTCGAGGGCGTCGTCCCCCTCGGACAGCAACCGCGTCACCACTTCGGCTTCGACTTCACCACGAATCGCCAGGTGAATCACGTACCCGGCGGTGGCCCGCACCTCGTCGGCCGGGATCAGGTCGAACATCGGCATTGAGGTGCCTTTCACCCCGCCGCGCAACGTCGTCACGATGTCGTCCAGGCGGGGTTTGCCGTTGTGCGTCGCGCCGGTGGTCCGCTTGAACGCGCCGCTGCGGAAGTCGCGGGGATACGGGTCGATGAATGCCGCGTTCGGCCCGCGACCGTCGCCGGCTTGCCCGTGACACTGAACGCACCGCACCTTGAACCCACCGGCCGCCGACTTCAGCGCCTCGGGGGCGAGGGCCAGTAGTTCAACCGCAGTCGCGTCCGCCCCGATCACCGTCGGATTCGCCGGGCTGCCGAAAACGGCGTCCAGCGCGGCACGGAGTTGCTCCCCTTTCGCCGCCGGCAGTCGCGCCGGGTCCGCCACTTTCCCGCCGAGGGCCGGGAGGGTGCGGATGAATTCGTCCATCTTTCCGGGGGCCGGCCGCGCGGTCGGGTGCGACGGCGGCAGTTGGACGACGACCGGGTCGGCGCGCGGTGCGTAGACGGCGGTCTGCTCGTATTCGGGCAACGAGTCGGGGCCGCCACAGCCGGTGGCGAAAAGGAACAGGGCGAGTGCCAGCCCGGTCGCCCGGCTGGCCCCGCCCCTGGTAATGCGTCGGGTCATGAGGGTAGTCCGCACTCGGAGAGTGCGGGTTCGGAAAGCCCAGACCGCACTCGGCGAGTGCGGACGACGTTGGGTTCGGAAGCCACACCGCACTCGGCGAGTGCGGACGACGTTATCACAGAACCCCGAGGTAGCGGGTCATGTAGTCGGTCAGGGTGAACAGGAACTGGAGGCCGGAGAAGAAGAGGCCGGACAAGGCGATCAGCCACGTCACCTTGTCGGCCTGACGCAGATCCATGAAGAACACGGCCAGGATGGACGCCTGGACGGCAGCCACGCACAGGCTGGCCAGTACCTTCCACGGGCCGAGGTCGTTCTGGAAGCCGACGAACAGGGCGAGGAAGGCCAGCCCGACGAGGATGAAGAAGACGACGAACGTGCGCCCCGGCGGGGCCACGTCGTGCGTCACCGCTTCCTCGATGTGGACGTCGGTCTTCGGGTGGTGATCGTGAGCCATATCCGGGAACTCCGGTTTCGGTCGGTTGTCCCCTCTCCCGCCAGGGGAGAGGGGTTAGGGGAACCAGCGTTCGGCCAGGTGGCGGTCAGTGGCCGCCCGTCGCCAGGCCGACGGCGTGCTTGAACTGCTCGATGGCGTGCCCGGCGGTGTGCGGGCCGGTCAGGTACAGCATCGGCAGGATGAACATCCAAACCATATCCACGAAGTGCCAGTACAGGCTCATCGTCTCGATGTAGATGTATCGCGCGGTGTAGTCGAAGAACCCGCGGGCGGTGAGCACGTACTGCCAGATCAGCAGGCCGATGCCGATGATCATGTGAAGGACGTGGAGGCCCGTCATGCTGTAGTAGAACATGAAGAACAACTGCACTTTGTACGGGTCGTAGTCGTGCGCCCCGGCCGCCGTCGATGTCCCGGCAGGCCCCTGGTCGTAGGCCTGTTCGTCGAGCGGGCGTCCCGTGAACGCCTTGTTGTGCGACAGGGCCACCTTCAGGTTCTCGTTGAACGCGACCGGCGGCAGCGCGGCACGCGACTTCAGGTCCGCCCCCCGCTCGTAGAGGTCGCGGGCCACGATGTCGGACTCCGCCTTTGCGTCGGCTTGCAGTTTCTCGCCTTCCGCGTACAAGGCGGCCGTTCGCGCGGCGTGCGCCTCGGCCGCCGCCGGCGTCAACTTGCTGACGCCGGGGATCAGCCCCTCCTCGTAGTCGAGGAAGTACTCGCGGGCCTTCAGCCCGAGGAAAGCCGAGCCGAGCAGGGTGGTGAGCAGCAGGCACCGCGCCAGCGTCTTCCGGCTGCCGATGAAGCAGCCGCGCATGGCCAGGGTGATGGTCAGCGAGCTGGTCAGCAGCAGGAACGTGTTCACGCCGGCGATGCCGACGTTCAGCGCCGCGCTGCCGGCCTCGAAGTCCATCGGGTACATGATGCGGTAGGTGGTGTAGGCGCAGAACGCCCCGCCGAAGAACAGCACCTCCGTCACCAGGAACACCCACATGCCCATCCGCACGGTGGCCAGTTGCTGGCCCATGTTGTTGAAGTGGTGGGCGACCGGCCCGGTCGTGTTAGCTGCCACTGGTCACCCCCGCGTCCGTCGGGACGCCATTCGTGTGGACATCGTTCGAGTGCGCCGCCACCGCTTTCTTGCCGATGTGCCCGTCGGCCACCAGCTTCAACCCGTCCCGGACGCCGTACTCGTACGGCCCGAAGTACACTTCCGGGATGGCCTGGAAGTTGTGGGCGTCGGGCGGGCTGGGCACCTGCCACTCCAGCCCGGTCGCCTTCCACGGGTTGTTCCCGGCGCTGCGGCCGAAGAACAGGGACGCCGTCAGGTAGAACACCGGCATCAGGTAGCCGAACCCCTGGATGGTGGCCCCGGCAGTGCTGAGGATGTTGTACAACTGGAACTCGGGCGGGTAGTTCGGGTACCGGCGGGGCATGCCCAAGTAGCCGGCCACGAACTGCGGCAGGAACGTCAGGGCGAACCCGGTAATCATGACGATGGCGGCCAGGCGGCTCCAGAAGTCGGAGTACATCTTGCCGGTCATCTTCGGCCAGAAGAAGTGCAGCCCGGCCTGCCACGCGAACATCATCCCGCCCACCATCGTGAAGTGGAAGTGGGCGATGACGAAGTACGTGTCGTGCAGGTGGATGTCGGTGCCCATCGTGCCCAGGTACAGGCCGGTCAGCCCACCGATGGTGAACAGGACGATGAACCCGATGGCGTGGATCATGGGGGCGGGGAAGCTGATGCTGCCGCCGTACAAGGTGGCCGTCCAGTTGAACACCTTAATGGCGCTCGGCACGGCGACGAGCATGGTCAGCAGGGCGAACACCATGCCCAGGTAATACCCCTGGCCGGCCAGGAACATGTGGTGGCCCCACACCAGGAAGCCGACCACCGCGATGCCGACGCTGCTCCACGCCACCGCCTGGTAGCCGAAAATGTTCTTCCGGCTGAAGCAGGTGAGCACCTCGTTAATGACCCCCATCCCCGGCAGGATCATGATGTACACGGCCGGGTGACTGTAGAACCAGAACATGTGCTGGAACAGGATCGGGTCGCCGCCGATAGTCGGGTCGAAGATGCCGACGCCGAAGATCTTCTCGACGGCCGCCATGGTCACGGTGACGGCCAGCACCGGGGTGCCGAGCAACTGGATGACGCTGGTGGCGTAGATGGCCCAGATGAACAGCGGCAACCGCCCCCACGTCATGCCGGGGCACCGCATCTTGTGGACGGTGGCGATGATGTTCAACCCGGTCAGGATGCTGCTGAAGCCGGTGATGAAGATGCCCAGGCCGGCGTACAGAACGTTCGTGTGGCTGTACTTGGTGCTGTACGGCGGGTACAGGGTCCAGCCGGTGTCCAGGCCGCCGACGATGAGTTGCCACAGGAAGAAACTCGCCCCGATGGCCCACACGTAAAAGCTGGCCAGGTTCAACTTCGGGAACGCCATGTCCTTCGCGCCGATCATCATGGGCACGAAGAAGTTCCCCAACACCCCCGGTATGACCGGGATGAGGAACAGGAACAGCATGATGGTGCCGTGGGCGGTGAACGCCTTGTTATACTGGTCGAGTTCCAGAATCGCCCCGTGTGG
>JBBRUO010000156.1:0-11173 GCA_038247725.1 Gemmatales bacterium | reverse complement strand
CGTGGAACACCCCGGCCTTCACTTTCGTCCAGTCGTGGATGGGCATGGCGTCACCTCCGTGGGGCCATTGTACCGCCCTCGGCTCACCCGTACCGTCGGCGGATGGTCGGGATCAGGTACTCGCGAAAGGCCGACTCGAACCCGTACTTCGGCGCGTGGCCCCAGTCGCGGCGGGCGGCGGAATCGTCCACGTCGGCCGGCCAACTGTCCACGATCCCCTGCCGCTTCGGGTCGAGCGTGTAGCCGATGTCCGCCTTCGGGAACGCGGCCTTCACCACCGCCTCGATCTCGGCCGCCGTCGGGGCGAACGCGCCGATGTGATACACCGTGCGGGTGAGTTGCGACTTCTTCGCCGTCACCAGCCGCAGGATGGCGTCCACCGCGTCCGGCATGGCCATGAACGGGATGCGGGCGTCGGGCCGAACGAAGCACTGGTACGGTGTCCCTTGGGCGGCCGCGTGGATCATCTCCGGGGCGTAGTCGGAGGTGCCGCCGCTGGGCAGTGTGTCGGCGGAGATCAGGCCGGGGAAGCGGAGGCCGCGGAAGTCCACCTTTCCGGACAGGTGTTCGGCCGCGAGCTGCTTGTAGTGCCGCTCGTAATACCGGCCGACGATCTCGCAATACAGCTTGTTCGCCCCGTACATGGTGGCCGGCGTCGTGTACTCGTCCTCCGTCACCTTGCCCGCCGCCGTCTTCACCTCCAGACTCGGCAGGCCGTGCGCGGCGATGCTGGACGGGAAGAAGAAGACCACCGGGCGGCCGTGCGATTCGCCCTGGATTTGCGCGAACTCCAACAGGTTCAGCGTCCCTTCCACGTTCACCTTGTGGGCGAACAGGGGCGAGAACTCGCCCCGCGTGGACAGCAGCGCCGCCAGGTGGAACACCTGCTCGACCTCGTACCCGGCGACCATCCGCTGGAGCAGTTGCGAGTCGAGGATGTCGCCGACGAAGTGCTCGTGGACTTTCGCCGCCACGTCCGGCGGCAGCGGTCGCTGGTCCAGGGTGACGATGCGAGCGGGAGTGGTGCCGTGCAGGCGGGAGATGAGCGCGTGGCCGATCTCGCCGCCGGCACCGGTGATGAGCAGACTGGGCTGACGGGACATGGAGTGCATGGGCTACAACAGGTGTGGTCGGGTGAAGGGTTGTTGTATCCGAACGACTCGAAGCCCCGTAGGGGCGGCGGTCGATTCCGCGGCACCTCGTCCGGCCGGCCTGATACAATTTCGGAAAGTCGAAAAGGAATTCCCCGGCGGGCCGAACTCAATCCAATGACGCGGCGCGCGCCGTCCGTCGGTTCCCCTCACCCCCCTGGAGACGTGCCATGTCGATCGAAGAAGTGAAGAAGCGGTTCGTCAACGAGATCAAACTGCGGGCCTACGACGACAAGTACGTGGACCGCAACGAGGAGCGGGAGATCCTCCAGATCGCCATCCAACTCGGCGTCAGCATCGACTCCGCCCGCTCGGCGCTCGCGTCGGTGTGCGAGGACGCCGGGTACGTGCTGGAAGGGGCCGTCCTGAAAATGGTGAAGGACAACATCGAGGCGGCCGCCGGCGACGACGGGAAGGTCGATCAGAAGGAGTTCGAAATGGTCTTCGCCCAGGCCAAGAAGGCCATGCAGGGCAAGCGGAACGACACCCAGATCAAGAAGATGATCGTCCAGGTGATGGAGGACACCGGCAACACCAAGGTGAAGACCGGCTGGTTCAGCGACTGGTATTCCACGCTGAAGAAGGATTTGGGCATGTGACCGTCGTCGTCTCCCCCGTCGGGCCCGCGCATCGGGCCGACGGGGGAGACTGTCGGCTCACGCCGGCGGTCACGTCTTCGGCGCGACCCGCTTCAGCGGCTTGTCCCGCGGCTCCGGGTCGTCGCCGCCCGTGAACAGGATCACCCACAGGATCACCGCGATCACTTGCAGCGCGATCCCGATCCCTAACCACATCCACAGTTTCTGCTTGCTACCCGGTGCCGGCGGCCGTGGCGTGCGGCGGACCGACACCCCGTCCGCGATCGGGTCGTAACCCGGAGCGGTGCGGCTCTCGCCGAACTCACTGGGCACGAACGGCTCCGGCGACCACTCCCCCGGCCCGCCGAACGACGGCATCGGCGACGGCGGCGTGTAGGCGGCCCATCCGCCGGGCGTCGGTGCCGGAATCGCCGCGACCCCGCTGCTCAGGCTGACCGGTTCCACGTCAGCCTTCTCGGGGTCTTCCAGCACCACGTCGCTCGCCCCCTCCAGGACTTCCAGGGTTCTCACTCGTCCCAGGGGTTTCGTCGGCTCGTCTGAAAAGATCGAGGACGCTTCCGCCGGTGGGACGGGTGGCGGCGCGGGGACTGACGCCGGGGCGGAGACGGCGTCCAGCCGGGCGAGGACCGTCGCCACGCCCGGCCGGCCGCTCGGATCGGCGGCGGTCATCTCATCGAAAAGGTCGGCCAGGGCGGGCGGGACGTCCGGCCGCACCACCGCCAGCGGGGACGCCCCCGGCGGGCGGGCAGTGAGCAGGTAGTGCAGGCAGCCGCCGAGCATGAACACGTCGCCGGCCGGGGTCGGGGTGCCGTCGGCGATGCGTTCGGGCGGCAGGTATGCGGGGTCGGCGTCGGCGAAGGTGGTGCCCGCCGGCCGCCGCGGGATCAGCCCGAACTCGGTCACCCGCACAGTCGCCGTGGACGCCGGGCGAAGTCGGGGCGTCCCGTCCGAGCGGGGCTTCGACGACTGCACCAGCGGGCCGGCGACCAGGTGCCGGGGGCGGAGGTCACCGTGCGGCAGGTCGCGGGCGTGCGCCGCCGCCACCCCCCGCGCGGCTTGCCGCAGGTACTCGACCGCCAGCGCCACCGGCATCGGCCCGATGTCGGCGATGAGCGCGTCGAGATCGGCCCCGTCGGTCGGCTCCAGCACCACGAACGGCTCGTCCCGGTGGACGCCGGCGTCGAGCAGGGGGGCCAGGTTCGGGTCCGCCAACGGGGACACCGCCTGCGCCCGCTGGATGTACGCGGCGACGTTGTCCGCCGGCGCGAGCCAGTCGGCCCGCAGCCGCCGCAGCACCAGCGGCGTCCGCAGCGACGGGTGCGCCACCCGGTAGGCGGTGCCGCCGGGGCACGGGCCGAGGTCGGCGTACACCGGGTAGCCGGCGAAGCTCAACTCGTACCCCCGTCCGGCCCGGATCAGGTCCGCCTGATACTCGGTGAGGACGTTCCGCGAGAGCAGGAAGTCGCACAGCGCGGACAGGCTCGACTGGGGCACATCCGGCTGGCGGAACAGGTCGTCGAACTGGTCCGGTTCGAGGAGGCGGTTCTCGCGGGCCAAGTCGAGGAACGAGGCAACGGAATCGGAGCGCATGCGAGCAGGCTCGGGTGGGCGGTGAGCATCCGTGGCGGGTTGGCTAAATTGTACCTCACGCCGGCGAGTTGGGTAGCGGGTTTGGCCCAACGAGAACCGTGGCCGAACCCGTCCCGTTGAGCCGGACTCCGTTCGTTTCGTTGGACGCCTTCCCACCCCGAGGAGTTCCCATGACCGACGAGGACGCCTTCCTGCGCGACCGACATTCCGCCGGCCGTGCGGCTCGCCTATGCTTTCCTCACGCACCCGTGGGAGAGTCCCCGCCATGACCAAAGACGAAGTCGCCGCCGCGCTGGACGAGATCGGCACCCTGCTGGAACTGAAGGGCGAGAACCCGTTCCGCACCCGCACTTACCACAACGCCTCCCGCATCCTCGGCCAGTTCCAGGGCGACTTCAAGAAAGTCGTTGCCGACTGCAAGTTGGAGGACATCGACGGCATCGGCGACGCGCTCGCCCAGAAGATCACCACTCTCGTCACGACCGGCAAACTGAAATACCTCGACGACCTGCGGGCGGAGACGCCGGCCGGCCTGCTCGACATGCTGCGGTTGCCCGGCATCGGGCCAAAGAAGGTGAAGGCGCTGCACGACGAGTTGAAAATCGACAGCATCGACGCGCTGAAGGAGGCGTGCGACGCCGGCGAGGTGGCCAAACTGAAAGGCTTCGGGGCGAAGACGCAGGCGAAGATATTGGAAGGCATCGCCTTCCTCGGCAAGGTCGGCAAGCGGGTGCGGATCGATTGGGCCTTGCCCCTCGGCCAGCGGCTGTTGGAGCAGTTGAAAGCGCTGCCGGGCGTCATCCGCGCCGAACTCTGTGGCAGCCTGCGGCGGTGCCGGGAGACGGCGAAGGACATCGACATTTTGCTGAGCAGCGCCGACGCCGGGCCGATCATGGACGCCTTCGTGAAACTGCCCGAAGTGCTGCAAGTGACGGGGCACGGGCCGACCAAGTCCAGCATCGTCGCGGAACTGAAACTCGGCACCGAGACGGTGGTACTCAACGCCGACCTGCGGGTGGTGACGGACGACCTGTTCCCCTACGCGCTCCTGCACTTCACCGGCAGCAAGGAGCACAACGTCCGCCTCCGCCAGCGGGCCATCGACCAGGGGCTGAGCCTGAGCGAGTACGGGCTGACCGGCGAGAAAGGGAACGTCCCGTGCGAGACCGAGGCGGACATCTACGCCGCGCTGGGGCTGGCGTTCATCCCACCGGAGTTGCGCGAGGACACCGGCGAGATCGACGCCGCCGAGAAGGAGCAACTGCCGGAACTGATCGGCTTCGACGCGCTGCGGGGCGTGTTCCACAACCACACGACGTACAGCGACGGCACCGCCACCCTGGAAGAAATGGCACTCGCCGCGAAGAAGTTGGGGTGGGAATACTTCGGCGTCGGGGACCACTCGCAGTCGCTGACCGTGGCCAACGGCCTGAATCCGGAGCGGGTGCGGGCGCAGTGGGCCGAGATCGACCAGTTGAACAAGAAGCTCAAGGGCGTCCAGATTCTGAAAGGGACCGAATGCGACATCCTCGCCGACGGCTCGCTCGACTACGACGACGAGTTGCTGGCCGGGTTCGATTACGTCGTCGCCAGCGTCCACAGCCTGTTCAACCTGAGCGAGGAAGATCAGACCGCGCGGGTGTGTAAGGCGCTGGCGCACCCGGCCACCACCATGTTGGGGCACGCCACCGGCCGGCTACTGCTGCGGCGCGACGGGTACAAGATCGATCTGGAAAAGGTCATCCGCACCGCCGCGGACCACGGCAAGATGATTGAGATTAACGCGCAGCCGATGCGGCTGGACCTGGATTGGACGTATGTGAAGCGGGCGCGGGAACTCGGCGTGCGGATCGTCATCAACCCGGACGCGCACACTCCCGGCGAGCTGGCTCTGACGCGGTTCGGCATTCACGTCGCCCGCCGCGGCTGGCTGACGGCGGCGGACGTGTTCAACACGCTGGGCTTGAAGGCGGTGCTGAAGGAACTGGCCGCGATGAAGAAGGGCTGATCCGACTCGCGCTCCCGACTCCCGTGCCCGGCGATAAACTACCACTCAGATGCCGAGCCGTTCTCGCCTGGGGGGTGGTCCGTGTCCCTGCTGACCGATGCGTACTTGCGGATCCCGCAGCCGGAACTGAGCGACGACGCCGAGTTGCTCGCCGCCGGCACCGAGGACACCCGCCGCGAGTTCCGCCAACTCGTCCGCGCCCGCTACTCCGAAGGCACCCTCTGCCGCCTGCTCCAATCGGCCGAGTCGGTCGTCGCGCGGCGGGCGGCGGCGGTGGCGCTGGGGATGGTCGGCACGTTCGCCAGCAACACGCCTCTCGCGGCCGCGCTGAAGGACGACGGCGACGCGGTGGCCCGACTGGTGGCCGACGCCCTGTGGGAGGTGTGGTTTCGCGGCGACACCGACGAGCAGGCTCGCGAGCTGCGGCTGGCACTGTCCTTGTTCGACGGGGCCGAACGGCTGGCCGCCCTCGACGACGTGGTGAACCGGTTCCCGGAGTTCGCCGAGGCGTACAACCAGCGGGCCATCGTGCGGTACAGCCGCGGACAGTATTCGAAGGCGGCGGCCGACTGCGAGACGGTGCTGCGGCTGAACCCGGCCCACTTCGGGGCGGCGTCCGGGCTGGGCCAGTGCCACCTGCGGATGAACAAGCCGACGGCCGCCCTCCGGGCCTTCGTTCACGCCCTGGAAATCAACCCGACGCTGGCGAATCTGCGGGAGGCGGTGGCGGAGTTGCGGGCGAAGTTGGGGGAAGAGTGACGGGGGCCTTCGACGGCTCGAGGTGGCCGGGCGTCGGCCCGAACGAGTCCCGCTCGTCGGGCAGGCCGGGCATGGCGACGGTCGATTCGCCGGGCTTGCCCGACGGGATGATGATCGGCTTCAGTTCCCCCGTCACCACGTCCAGCACCACGCACGTCTTCGGGTTCGCGCGGAACAGCGCGCCGGGGTTCGCCACGAGGGTGCGGCCGGTGCGGTGCTGCTCGCGGACGTGGGTGTGCCCGTAGAACACGTAGTCGAAGTAGTCGGCGTGTTCGAGCTGGTACAGTTGGTGCCGCTCGTGGCTGTGGACCCAGGCGATCCGCTTGCCGGCCAGTTCGATGGCCCCGAAGCTGTCGTTCGCGTGCCCGCCGATGCCGCGGATGGCGGCGGTCATGCGGACGCGGTCGCGGTCCCAGTTGCCGAACACGAAGTGGGTGGGCACGGGCTTGAACAGTTGGATCGTTTCCAGCGACTCGATGTCCCCGCAATGGAGGATCAACTCCACCTGCTGCTCGGCCAGCAGGCGGACGGCGTCGGCGATGGCCTCGCTCCGGTCGTGGGTGTCGCTGACGATCCCGATCCGCATGCCGCCCTCGTGCCGGCCGGTCGTGACGAAGACGGATCGCCGGACGGCTCCGCGACCGCCCGCCCCGTGCCGCCAATCATACGATAACAAACCGGAGGCGGACTGGGGAGGCGGAACCGGCCGGAAGCGGGCGGCCGGTTGCGAATCCGCTTCGCGTACGATATTCTGCGGACGTTCGGGTTCCCGCCTGCCGCGAGTCGCCGCCGATGTCGATCATCACCTTCCTCTGCGGAAACTGTCGCGGTGAAGCCACGGTGCCGGAGTCGGTTGGTTGCTGGGTGAAGCCGCAGTCCCGCAACGGCCGGTGTTCAGTTTCCGCGGCCCCAAGCACCCGACCATCGACACGGCGACCATTCTCGGCGTCTGGGTGGAGAACGGGAAACTCTGCTCGTGGGCGCGGAAGAAGGGCTGTTCAGCGGTTGAAGTTGGGCAAGATGTTGAACCACAAATGACACGAAGAGCACGAAGAATAACTGTGTGTTCCGCTCGGTTCTTCCACTTCGCGTCCTTCGTGCTCTTCGTGGTTCAGTCCGCTTCTCTTCAATCTCTGAGCAGCCCTGGGCGCGGAAGGACGGGTCGATCTTCTTCCCGAACGAGCAGTTCAGCCCGGACGAGTTGGCTCTCGACGTGTGGCATCACGTCGCGGTGACGCGGCAGTCGGACGGGACCGTGGAGATGTATCAAGATGGGGTGCTGGCATCGCGGCGGGCGTCGCGGGATTCGAACGGCTCGTTCACCCTGAAGTTCGGCACGCTGGGGTGGGAGTGGTACCCGCACCACCGGGCCGGGGGGCGAGACGAACTGGCGAACAAGTTCCTCGCCGGGGCCATCGACGAATTCGCGGCGTTCGACCGTGCCCTGACCGACCGGGAGATCGCCCGACTCGCGGGGCGGTAGGCGGTCTCCCGGTCGTCCGTTCACCCGACGGTGGCGACCTCGGCGGTGGCGACCTCGGCGGCGCGGTCGGCCAGGATTTCGGCCTTCACCTTCTTGGTCAGGTGCAGCACCAGGGCGATGTCCCGGAGCATCGCCTTCACGTCCTTCTCCGGGGTCAGCGGGGTGTCGGCGGCGGGGGCGACGGTGGTGACGCGGGCGGTGTAGGGCAGTTTGCGGGCGAGGCGGGTGTCCTTGCGGGGGGCGAGGGTGGCAACCATGGTATCAGCTCCGGGATCGGTTTCGGTTGGCGGGTGTTTGTCGAACGAAAGGGGATAAAGCAGCCGCCGTGCCGAGCCGGGCCGAACCGCCGAGAAAAATTTGAACGCCTAGGATTTCCAGGGTGTCGCGCGAATCAAGCCGAGTTCGGCCTTGTGCCCGACCGCCCCCGCCGTTGTAATTCCGACCGCTTGAGAGAATCCGTACAAAGCGAACCGGTACTTCGGACAACCCCGCCAATCCCCAAGGTTCTCCCGGCCGATGAGCGTCCCCCAGGCTGCCGCCCACCGCCTCGCGCTGCTGTCCGCCGTGCCCGCCGGGGAGCTGCTGATCCACGAGATTTACCGAAGCCTCCAGGGCGAGTCCACCTTCGCCGGCTTACCCTGCGTGTTCGTCCGCACGACCGGGTGCAGCCTGCGCTGCCGGTGGTGCGACACCCCGCACGCCTTTACCCAGGGCACCCGCCTGACCCGCGCGGCCGTGCTCGCCCAGGTACTTGCGCTCGACTGCCCGCTGGTGGAAATCACCGGCGGCGAACCGCTCGACCAGCCCGAAGTGCTGCCGCTGATGACGGCCCTGTGCGACGCCGGGAGGACGGTGCTGCTCGAGACCGCCGGGGCGCACGACCTCACCGGCATCGACCGCCGGGTGCGGGTCGTCATGGACCTGAAGTGCCCGGACAGCGGCGAATCGGCCCGCAACCGGTGGGAGAACCTGGACCTGTTGAAGCCGGGCGACGAGATCAAGTTCGTGATCGCCAGCCGGGGCGATTGGGAGTGGGCCGAGGCGGCCACCCGCACGCACCGGCTGGCCGAGCGGTTCGCCGTGCTGGTGAGCGCCGCCTTCGGCCGCGTCGGGCTGCCGGAACTCGCCGAGTGGGTGCTGGCCAGCGGGTTGAACGTGCGGATGCAGCTTCAGATGCACAAGTTCATCTGGGATCCGTTGGCCCGTGGCGTGTGACGGGCGAGAATGCGGGAAATGTCCGGACGGGGTGGCCGAAACATCTCCAGCGTCCCCCGGCAATTCTTCGGAGCCGACTCATGCCCGCGACCCGTCTGCCTCTGGCGTCCCTGGTGGTCCTTGTCACCCTGGTGACGGCCGGTTCCGCCGCCGCCCAGCAAGTCCCGGCCGCGAACATCCTCCTCCAGCCGGAGGCGTGGCAGAAGGTGCTCCCCTCGGATCCGGGCGGCAATCCGATCGCGGACGGCAACCGCGCGTTGGCGTATGGGGTGGCGGTGGTCGGGTTCCTGATCGTCTTCGCACTCACCCGCGTGGTCGTCCGCGTCCTCGCGTACCTCGCGTACATTCTCCTCGTGGTCGGCGGCGTCGCGCTGCTCTGCTCGCTCATTTCCGACGGGCTGCTGCCGACGTGGCAGATGCTCGCGCTGACCACCGCGGCCCTCGGCGGGTATCTCGGTGCGACCAGCATGGTCGTCGGCCTGTTCACGATGAACCAGAACGACGAGAAGAAGTCGGGTGGCGGTGGCGGCGACACCAACTTGACGGCGCAACTCGACCTACAGCGAGCCGAGTTGCGGCGATTGTCTCGCGAGTTGGCCGACCTGAAGGAGAAAGCGGGCGACTCGAACGGGTGACCGCCGGGCGGGTCAGTGGGCGTGGCCGGAGTGAACCTTGCGGAAGTGGTCGGCCACCTTCTCCATCGGCACGTGCCAGCCGCAGTCGTCGCACGCCGGCACGGTCGGGTAGCACTTCGCGCAGTACAGCGACCCGCCGCGGAGGAATTGCTCGACCCGCTTGCTCTCCGCCGCCGGCAGGCCGTCGGCCGTCAGCGGGATCTCGACGGCCGTCTTGCACTTCTCGCACGCCCGCTTGTTGTGCCCGTCGATGATCGGCTTGTAGTGGTCGTGGACGCCCCGCGGCACCACCCCGGACCCCACGCACAGCGGGCAAGTCATGCCGAACTGGGCGAGGATGGCCTTGCGGATGAACTCGGACTTGTTCGGCAGGTTGTCCAGGAACTCCGCCAACTCGTCCTCCACCTTGAAGGCGACGATGGTGGACTTGGCCTTGGTTTTGGTGGACTTGCGGGCCATGGGAGGGGTGGGCCTGGGGGGCGCGACGAAACAGGGTAAGTTTATCGTATTCCGCGCCCGCCCACCGTCCAAATAGCAGAGCCATTCACCGGTTAAAGGTGGGAAAGATTTTGAACCGCGAAGGACACGAAAAGTACAAAAAATAGCCTTCAGATCCGCTCGTTTCACTCCGTTGTGTCCTTCGTGGTTCAATCCGCCCCTCCTCATGTTTCTGAACACGGGGCGATTCCGGCATAGGGGAAATCACCGGCTCGGAGGCCGGTGCCACAAGACGAAAACCCGACAACGGAATGGCCCCACCCGTGACTCTCCAGGGCCATTCCGTTTTTTAGGGTGGCCGACTCTCTCCGAGAGTCGGGGCTTCGCAAGAGTCGCACTCGGGAGAGCGACCCACCCGAAAGACCCGATCACGGAATGGCCCTGAGTAGTCGGCGGTCGGCCGTCACTCCGCCGTGTCGCTGTAGACGCGGTCGAACTGGTCGGCGATTTCCAGGAAGACCTCGAACAGGTCCGGGTCGAAGTGGCCGCTGGCGTGGGACGCGATCATCTGGGCGACGGCCGCGGCGTGGTCCATCGGCGGCTTATACACGCGGGGCGACCGGAGCGCGTCGTACACGTCGCCGATGGCGACCAGCCGGGCTGACAGCGGGATGGCTTCCCCCGCCAGCCGCTGCGGGTACCCGTTCCCGTCCCACCGCTCGTGATGGTAGCGGGCGATCTCGATGGCGGCATGGAAGAAGGAGACGGCGAACGGGAACTCGGAGGTGACGGCGAGAAGGGTGTCCGCGCCGGCGGCGGCGTGCCCCTGCATCACCCGCCGCTCGTCGTCGGTCAGGCGGCCGGGCTTGTTCAACACGTAGTCCGGGACGGCCACCTTGCCGATGTCGTGCAGTGGGGCGGCCGACTCCACGGTCCGCAGGAAATCCTCCGACAGGCGGGCGGCGAACTTCGGGCGGGCGGCGGCGGCTTCGCCCAGCACCCGCGAGTACTTCTGGAGGCGGCGGAGGTGCGGACCGGTCTCGTTCGACCGCGCCTCGGCCAATCGGGCCAGCGCCAGCACCAGCCCGCGGCGAGCGTGCAGCAACTCGTCGTCCTTGCCTGTCAGCGCCCGGTCCAACTCGGTGTTGCTGATAGCCAGGCACTCGGTCAACTGGTCGGAGCGGTCCTGGGCGTCTTTCAGCCGCAGCAGCGACCTCACCCGCGCCCGCAGGTGGGGGATAGTGAACGGCTTCGGGATGAAGTCGTCGGCCCCGGCCGCCAGGGTGGTGGACAGG
>JBBRUO010000155.1:0-11194 GCA_038247725.1 Gemmatales bacterium | reverse complement strand
GTGCTTGCCGTGTTCCCGGTGGACTTCCACCTTCACCGTGTAACTGCCCTGCGGGACCGCCTTGCCGACATCGTCCTTGCCGTCCCACACCAGGGCGTACTTGCCCGGCCCCCGCGTGGCGCGGGTGACGGCCTTCACCACCGTCGGCGTGCCACGGGCGAACTTCCACCAGTCGGTGAGATCCTTGGTGTACTTCGGCGAGTTGCCCCACACGTTCAGGGTGCGAACCGCCTTGCCGTCGGCATCCTCGAACCAGACCGCAACGTAGGGGCGACGGTACTTCCCGGCGGCGATGGCGGGCAACTCCAACGCCACGCTCACCTGGAAGCCAGTCGGCCACGCGGTCGGCGCGTCTTCATTGGCCAGCATCGGCCGTAACGGGAAGCCGGGGGAACGGAACTGCTTGCCGTTCTTGCCGACGATCAGACACTCGGCCCCCGGCACCGTGGACACCAGCCGCAACCCTTCCTCGACGCCCATCACGCCGAGGGTGGTGGCGAGGGCGTTCGCGGTCACGCTGGTCGGGGCGATCACGGTGGCGGACACCACCGCGTTCGCCGGCCAGCCGGTTCGCGGGTCGATCAGGTGCGAGTACCGCTTGCCCTGGATCGTGTGGAACCGCTCGTACCCGCCGCTGGTGGCGACCGCCGCGTTCCACAGGGTGAAGGTGCCCAATGGGGGCGCGTTGTCGGCCGGGGCGAACGGGTCTTGCACCGCGACCGTGGACGCTTCACCGAACGTGGCCATGTCCCCGCCGAGGTTCACGAGGCCGGCCGATACGCCGGCGGTGCCCTTCAGCACGTCCGTCATCCGGCCGACGATGTCGCCCTTGGCGATGGCGTTCAGGTTCAGCGACGAACCGCACGACTTCGTCGCGGTGCCGCGCGACTCGTCGAGGGAGTAGCCGGGGCGGGCGATGGAACGACTCGTTTCCGCGAAGATGTCCGGCGTGGGAACCAATTGGTGGCGTTCCATCGTGTCCCAGAAGGTGACGAAATGCCCGACGCGCGGGTTGCACGCGCCGGCGGTGCGAGACTGCCACTCTTGGTACAGCTTCAGCACTGCCATCAGGTCCGGCGACACGGGGACGGTGGAATCCTCACTGTCGTTGAATCGGAACAGTTCGCTGTTGTCGTACAGGCTGAACACGGCGGCGAGGCGGTCCACTTCCGCCAACACGCGCGCTTCGGCGTCCGTGTCGCGGTCGGCGGTGAACCACACGTCGAGCGACGTGCCGCAGATGTGGTCGTAGTGGAACGAGCGTTCGGCGGCGGTGGCACCGGTGGCGGACGCGGTTGCAGTTCCAGCGAGTGCGGCGACGCCGAGGCCGGCGGCCCCGACGTGGAACAGTTCGCGGCGGGTCAACTCGGACATGAGGGAGTCACTCTGGAACGAGTGGGCGGGCGGCGGAGGGTGACGGGAAGTTTCGCGGAATCCGGATGAGAGGCGTGTGAATGCCGCCCACACGATTCAGACCAATCTCTTCAAACCCACGGCGGCGGCCCGGAGTTCCGCGCGAAACTCCGGTGCCGCGACGGAAATCAGCAACTCGGCCCGCTCCCGGAGCGTCTTCCCGTGCAGGTTCACTGCCCCGTGTTCGGTCACCACCCAGTGGACGTGCCCGCGGGTCGTCACCACGCCCGCACCGGGTGCCAACTCGTGCGCGATGCGGGACACTGTTCCGCCCTTCGCCGTGCTCGGCAGAGCGATGATCGGTTTCCCGCCGCGAGACAGTGCCGCCCCGCGGATGAAGTCCATCTGCCCGCCGATGCCGGAGTAGATGCGGTGGCCGATGGAGTCCGCACACACCTGCCCGGTCAGGTCGATCTGTAGCGCCGAGTTCACCGCGACGACGCCGTCATTCTTCCGGATCAGCGCGGTGTCGTTGGTGCGGTCGCACGGGTGGAACTCGACCAGGGGGTTGTCGTCCACGAAGTCGAACAACTTCTTCGACCCGCTGACGAAACTGGTGACGGTACGGCCGGGGTGAATCGCCTTGAAACGGTTCGTGACCGCCCCCGTCCGGTACAGATCCACGAGCCCGTCGGAGAACATCTCGGAGTGGACGCCGAGATCCTGCTTCGACTTCAACCGGGCCAGCACCGCGTCCGGGATGCCGCCGATCCCCATCTGAAGGCACGCCCGATCCGGAACGAGGGCCGCGATCAGTTCGCCGATGCGAGCCTCGACGGGCGATTCCGGCTGCGGCAGGTGTTCGTGCAGCGGGCGGTCCGTCTCGACGTACGCCGTCAGGCGGTCCAGCGGCACCGTCGTCGGCCCGTGCGTGCGGGGCATCCGGCGGTTGACCTCGGCGAGGAGGAGGGGGGCCGTTTCCGCGGCCGCCCGCGCCGCGTCGCACGAAGTACCGAGGGTGCAGAGGCCGTGGCGATCTGCCGGCGACAGTTGCAGCAGGGCCGCGTCCAGCTTCACCGCCCCGGACAGGAACAGGGGCGGGATATCCGAGAGGAAAATCGGCACAAAGTCGGCCCGGCCGTCGGCAACCGCCGCTCGCAGCGGGGCCCCGGTGAACAGCGACACCGAGCGGAACTCCCGGTCCCGTCCGGGGTCGGCGAACGGGGCCGGGCCGGCCGTGTGGAGGTGGTAAATCTTCACGTCATGCAGGTCGGTTCGCACCGCGAGCGCCTCCACCAGCGGTGTGGGCGTCGCGCACGCGCCGTGAAGGAACACCGTCATCCCACTCTTCAAATGGGACACCACTTCGGTGGCGGTCGTCGCGGCGGTAGGCATGTCAACTCTCAAAGGGCTTGCGCCGTGGTGTCTTCGGCTTCTTCTTCGCCGTTGGGAATGAGGTCGGACAACTCGAACGCGAACCCCGGCACGACCGGATCAGCGGGCACGGGATCGGAGCGACCGTACACCTTGGCCGTGGTCGGCGAATCGAACGCGATGACCACTTGCGGCATCGGACAAACGACCCACACCAGTTTCACGCCGGCGGACAGGTACTCGGTCACTTTGGTCATCACCTCCTCGGCCAGGTCGGTCGGGCTGACGACTTCGACGCACAGCGCCGGCAGCGCGGTCCAGGCGTTGGTGTTCGGCAGCGGGCGGGTGCGCGGCCACACGGTGAACGGCACGAACGCCACATCCGGCCGGCGGTTGCGGTCGGCCGGTAGGGGGAGTTTGAAGAGCATGTTCGCGTAGGCGATGCCGGAGCTGCGGAACGTCCGTTCATTCAACCGATCCGCGAGCCGATTCCTGACAACCGCCGCCGCGACCGATTCATCGCTCGCCAAGACCACCCGCCCATCGATCACCTCGTACAAGGAATCCGAGTCGGTCGCCGTCGGGTCGAGCAGGTCGAGCGGCATGCGAAAACCTCCGCGTGTTGGGGTCGGCGATAGTATACCGAAGGGCCGTTGGGGAAAATTCCCCGCTTACTGACCTACTGCTTCGCGCCGGTTCCCGGTTACTATCTCCCTCACTCCACCCGACACACCATCGGGCGTCGAGTCCTAATAGCCTTACCACATTCGGGAGACGGTGCGATGGCCGCCAAAGAAAGTCGGGAGTTGAAGTCCGCGCTGGCGCAGATCCAGAAGGAGTTCGGCGAGGGGGCAATCATGTCCCTCGGCGAGCACGCCTCGCAGGAGATCGAAGGCATCAGCACCGGGTCGATCAGCCTGGACGTGGCGCTCGGCGGGAAGGGCATCCCGCGCGGGCGGATCACCGAGATTTACGGGCACGAGAGTAGCGGCAAGACGACCGTCGCCCTGCACGCCGCCGCCAACATCCAGAAGGCCGGCGGGGTGGTGGCGTACATCGACGCCGAACACGCCCTCGACCCGACGTGGGCGAAGCGGATCGGCATCGACCTGGAAAGCCTGCTGGTGTCCCAGCCGAGTTACGGCGAGGAGGGGTTGCGGATCGCCGAGATGCTGGTGAAGTCGAACGCCGTGGACCTGATCGTGGTGGACAGCGTGGCGGCGCTGGTGCCGAAGAACGAGCTGAACAACGAGATCGGCGACGCCAGCATGGGCATGCAAGCCCGCCTAATGAGCCAGGCCCTCCGGGTGCTGAACCCGTCGATTTCCAAGACCCGCACGTCGCTCATCTTCATCAACCAGATCCGGCAGAAGATCGGCGTCATGTACGGCAACCCGGAGACCACCACCGGCGGGCTGGCGCTGAAGTTCTACGCCAGCGTGCGGCTGGAGGTGCGGGCCACCACCAACGCCGTGAAGAACGACGACGGCGACGTGATCGGCAAGGAGGTGAAGGTGAAGGTGGTGAAGAACAAGGTGGCCCCGCCGTTCCGCACCGCCGAGTTCTTCCTCATGTACGACCGCGGCATCGACCTCGAAGCGGACGTGCTCAAGACCGCCGTCGACGTGTACGAGCTGGTGACGAAGTCCGGGTCGTTCTTCAGCTACAAGGAGCAGCGGCTGGGCCAGGGGGCGGACAACGCGGCCAAGTTCCTCCGCGAGAACCCGACGGTGCGGGACGCCATCATCGCCGAAATCCTGGCCGCCAACGCGGTGAAGATGGCCGGCCTGCCGATCCCGGTGGATCAAGACGGCGAGGCCCCGGACGCCGACGCCGCCGAAGCCGAGACAGCTCCGGTGCCGGTGACGACCGGCAAGAAGCGGGGCAAGGCGGCCGCCGCCAGCGAATAACGGACTTGCGGCGGCGGGGCGGTTGGGTCACAATCCGAACCCCACACTTCCGCCTCGCCGAGTCTTGGACCGGACATGGATGTTCGCCGTCGTTACGCATTCCTCGCCGGTGCCGCGTCCAACTGGCTGGCGTTCGCCGCCACCCTCGCGGTCAGCTTCTTCCTCACCCCGCACCTGATCGCCGACCTCGGCAAACCCCGGTACGATGTCTGGTGCGTGGTCGAGTCCGTCCTCGCGTACTTCACCCTGCTGGATTTGGGTGTCGCCGTGTGCCTGGTGCGGTTCGTCGCCCGGCACCGCGCGGCGGCCGACCAGGACGGCCTGAACCGCATCGCGTCGGCGAGCCTCGCGGTGTTCCTCGTGGCCGGGCTGGTGGCGATGGCGGTCGGGGTGCCGGTGCTGTTCGCCCTCGCGCCGACGCTCGACGGCAAGGTGGAAGGCGACGGCGACGTGCTGCCGTTCATGCTCCTGATGCTGGCGAACTTGGCCGCCACCCTGCCGCTGGGGGTGTTCCCCACCATCCTCGACGGGCTGGAGAAGTTCACCTCGAAGAGCGCCATCCGGCTGGGGTCACTGGCCGTCCGCACCGCCGGCATCGTCTGGTGTCTGACGCACACCACCGGCCTGTTCCCGCTGGCGGTGGTGTACACGGCGACGAACGCGGCCGAACACCTGGCGATGGCACTCCTGTGTCGCCGGGCGCTGCCGGGGTTGCGGTTCCGCCGGCGGTTCGCGGACCGGGCGACGTTACGGCAGGTCCGCGGCGGCAGCACCGACGCCTTCCTCACCATGCTCGCCGGCCGCGTCTCGGTGCAGACCGGGGCCATCGTCATCGGCCTGTTCTTGCCGGGCGGGCAGGTGACCTTCTTCGCCACCGCCGCGCGGCTGGTGGAGTACGCCAAGACGCTGCTGCGGACGGTGACGGGGACGCTGACGCCGGGCGTCTCGGCGATGGACTCGCGGGGCGACCACGCCGGCATCGCCCGGTTGTACCTGTCCGCGACGAAGTGGGTGCTGTATCTGGTGCTGCCGATCCACCTCGGGTTGCTGCTGTTCGGCCGCCCGTTCCTCACCCGCTGGGTCGGGCCGGAGTTCGTCGGTGGCAGTTACCCGGCCCTGGCGATCCTGTCCGCGACGCTGACGTTGGGGGTGGCGCAGTCGGTCTCGTCCCGCTTCCTGTACGGCCTCGGCCGGCTGCGGATGTACGCCCGACTGGCGCTCGTGGACGCGGCGGTGAACGTCGCCCTGACGGCGCTGCTGATCGGGCCGTTCGGTGTGGTTGGGGTGGCCGTAGCCGTGGCCGCGCCGAACGTGGTGTTCTGCGTCGTCGTACTGATCCACGCGGCGAAGCAACTCGGCGTGAGCGGGCGGCAGTACCTGACGGCGTGCGGGCGACCAGTCATGCTCATCCTCGTGCCGCTCACCATCTGGCTGACGCTGGGGGAAGCCGACGCCGACTGGGGGCCGATCTTCGCCACCGGGGCCGCGGGGTTGGTGCCATACGCGGTCGCGGTGGCGGCGGTCGAGTGGGCGCGGCGGTCACGACAAGAATTGAAACACAGCCAGGACGACAGCCGCCGTGAACAGCGCGACGCCCAGGAACAGGGCCACGGAGCGGGCGTTCGTCGGCCGGTGGTGGTCGGCGGATGACCTTGCTTTCGGTAAGTCCCGCACCGGCAGCGGGCGGCTGTCGTAGGTGAGGGCGGTGGTGAGGACGGCCGTCGGCAGGGCGGCCGCGCCGGCGTTCGCCCCGTACAGGGCGTCGCGGATGTCGGCCCCGCACCGCTGGCACCACGGCGGCATGTGGTCGGTGGCCATGTCGAGCATCACCGGCTGGCCGCACTGCTGGCAGATCATGGCCGCACTCCTCCGGATTTTCTCGGTGAAGCGTAGCACGCGATTTCAGCCCGCGAGCCGGGAATTCACAGCCACCGTGAGCCACTCGGCAGTGACACCCCGCACGAGGAACACCTTGTTCCGGTTCGACGGGGCCGACACCAACTCCAGTTGCGACCGCTTCACGCCGAGCCAGTCCTTCAGCACGTCGAGGATCGCGGCGTTGGCCTTGCCGTCCTCTGGCGGCGCGGTGACGGCTACCTTCACCGCCCCGGCGTGTTCGCCGACGACGGCGGTCTTGCGGGCGTTCGGTTGCCCGCGAACGGCGAACGTGGCCCCGTCGGGGTGGGGACTGGCGGCGATCATGCCGCACCTGCCACCGCGTCGAAAGCGGCCTTCAACTTCGCCCCGGCGTCCGGGCGGATCATGCACACGAACGCGATCATCCCTTGCAGCCAGGCGCGGAAGTGCGGCAGTTTCTCGCGGTTCTGGGCGTCCAACCCCTCCGTCTTCGCCCGGTGCAGGATCGCCCGCAACCGCCGGAGTCGCTCGCGGTCCACGCTCGCCTTGTCGTTCACGATGACGCCGGTCACTTCCATGGTCCGCCCGCGCCGCATCACCCGCGTCTTGGTTTCGTTGACCGTGAACCCTTCTTCGGCGGTGACGTGCCGGACTTTCGCCAGAATGTAGCCGATCCGCTCGGCCAACTCCATGGGGCCGGAGAACGTCAGGTCGTCGGCGTAGCGGGTGAAGTTCAGGCCGAGCTTGCGGGCGAAGCCACTCAGTCGCTTGTCGAGATTGCGCGCCACGAGGTTCGACAACGCCGGGCTGGTCGGCGCGCCTTGCGGCAATTCCAGCGGTCCGGTAGCGACTTCGTAATGTTCCCCGTTGAACGTGACCGGCTGGCGCGGGCACTCAGTGCAAAGAAGAGCGAGCACCGTGCTGACCGCGCCGCTGTACCCGACGCGGCGGAAAGCGTGCCGCACCCGCCTGAAGCCGATGCTGGGGAAGAAGTCCTTCAAATCCAGGTTCACCGCGAACCCCTGCCCGACGTGTGGGGTGGCGTTGGTCAGGATGCCGCGACCGGGGACGAACCCGTGCGCGTTCGGTTCCAGCGGAATCTTGTTCAACACCTCGGCGAGAATCCACCGCTGGATCGCCTTCAGTTTCTTGTGCGGGGCGGATAGCACCCGTTCCCCGCCGCTCCGCTTCTTCACGACGAAGCGGACGTAGTGCGATGTCTTTACCACCTCGGAATGGTATGCCAGCCACTTCAATTGCGGGATCGTCAGTTGCAGCACCTTCGCCACGTCCGCCGGGGAATGCAACACCGGCAGCCCCACCGATTCCAATTTGGCCACGTCCGATAGCCGGTCGTGCATCAGCCCGGAGACGCCGCGGCCGAGGAAGATGACATCGGTGGCCCGGCGGTGCGCGACGGCGACGACTCGCGCTTTCGCCCGCGCGGCGGCGGCGGCCTTCTTCTCGGCCTTCACGCGGGCGCGCTCGGCCTTGTCCGCTTCCACCGCCGTTTGTCCGGCCGTCGCCGCTTCCCGCGTGATCTGCTCGTCCAGCGGTTTCTTGCGGTCGTACTCCGCGCCGATGCCATGCATCTCGGCGAGTTGGCCGGGGGTGATGAACCCCTGCGCGACCATTTGGCGGTCGATCAGTTTCGTGGCCGGGTCGGCCCCGTCGGGGATGCGGTCCCGCCGGCCGACCCAGGCGTTGCGGAACGTCCACGAACTCTTCGCCGCGTCGAGCACTTCCTTCCGCGACACGGGCAGGAAGTCGGCGGCGTCGAACTGCGGGGCAGGGGTGTCGGCCATGATGTTTTGTCCCGTCTTGTAGGTCGGGTCGAGTCTTCGAGGCCCGACGTCCGCACTTCCGCTCAAGGAGCGTGCCCGTTCTTCCCGTTCGGTGTCGCAGTTCGTTGCGCCAGCAACTCGCGAAGGCGGGCATTCTCTTGTTCGAGTCTCGTCGCGCGCTCTCGCTCTTCTGCCGCCTGCCGGAATAACTCCCCGTCGGTTGGCAGGAACACGGCCGTCGTGGGATCCCACAGCCGGAGTACGTCGCCGACGCGCTCCAGGTGCAAGCCGAGTTGCTGGCTGGGCAATCGGCCGGCCACCTCACGAATTCCGACGTACTTACCGGCCCGCAATCGGTAGCCCTGCATCGACGGCGTGAGGTAGTCCTCGAACGGGTCGAAGAGGAAGTATTCCTTCACCTTCAGCACGTCGCGGTACAGGGCGAACTTCCGCCGCGTGTCGTTCGCCATCGTCGAGTTGGACGTGATCTCGAACGCGACCGCCGGCGGTACTTCGTCCCACAGCAGGTAGTTGATGCGCTCGTGGTTCGGCACGCCGAAGGCGACGAAGCAGTCCGGCGACACATGACGCCGCTTGTTCGTCCTCTCGTAGCAGAGGATCAAGTTGCCCGAAACGTAGGTGCTCGCGTCAGCAGCGAACCAGCGCTGAAGGGCATGGATCAACTCCGTCATCTGGTTGCGGTGGTGGTCCGTCTCGGCCATCGGTTTGCCGTCCGTGGTCGGGTAGCCGTTGTGCGTGACGGGTCGCGGCGGCGCTGGCGAGCGAAGCATGTCAGTTCCACCCTCGGAAATAGCGGTCGTACCACGCGGTCAGGTCGGCCGGCATGCCGTTGGGGTTCAGCACCTTGGCTCGCAGCGCCTGGAGGTGGCGGCACGGCCCCTTCCGCAACCCGCCGCTGAAGTGGTGCGAGCAGTCGCACTTCGCCTTCACCATGCGGCCGTCGGCGTCCATCGTCAGTTCCACCGGGTGCCGCTCCACGTTGCCTTTCACCTGCCGTTGACCCTTCTCGTCCTTCGCGTCCAACGTCACCGACACGTGGCCATAGCGGATCTTCTTGGCGGCGGCGGTCTCAGCGTTCTCCGGGCCGAGTTGCTCCGCCGACACCGCGACGGGCAGGATCGACCGCCAGCGGAAAACGCCGTCGTGCAAGTCGTGAATGACCTGTCCGAACTGCGCCAACTTGTTCAGCCCAGCCGAGACGGACCCCGGCGCGGCCCCAGTCTTCTGCTGAATCTGGCTGAACCGCAGCGTCGGTGAACTGTTGAACGAGTCCGCGATTTCGCCCATCAGTTTGAAGCTCGGCTCGACCGGCGGCACCAACTGATCCAGCGCCGACCCGCCCGAAGTCCAGTCGTTCGCGGTCCACCCGCTGAGGCCGAGCGTCAGGCGGAGGTCGCCCATCTTCACCACCCAGAAGCACGGCAATCCGGTGCCGAGGAGGTACACGTCGGCCCCGTCGCACAGCGGCAGTAAGCGGTACAGCAGCATGAGCCGGTCGCGGCCCCAGCAGCGGATGTGTTCCGCCTCGGCCCCCTGATAAATGGCCGTGGGGATGTCGATTCGCTTCTCGAACGGTTCTAGCACCACGCTCACCGGCTTGCCCGGTGTCAGTTCGAACCGCACCGCTCGCGGCGACTTCTTCGCCTTGTTGCGCTTCAAAAATGCCAGGATCGAATACAGCCCTTCGCGGGAGATCGGCACCTTCCGCATCGGCATCGCCATCGCCGATTGGATCATCATGAACCCGCGTAGCCAACTCGGCGGCAGGTCGATCTTCTCCTCGCGGTAGCCGCTGTCGTTGCCGGTTTGCACCTCGAAGCCGGCCGGGTCCACGCGGAAGCGGGTTTCGCGGTAGCTCCGGAGTTCCTGAAAGTGGTCGTACAGCGCCCACGAGTAATCGACATTCGTGGTGCCGAGCGTGACGGCATCCTCGTTGCTGAAGGCGTCGCGGGCGACCGTCAGGCAACCGTAGCTGGATTCGTCTCTGCTGAAGCACTCGAAGAACACCACGTCCGGGGCGACCGTCACCACCGGGTCGCACGGCACCAGCGCCCGCCACAGTTCCCAGTCCTGGTTGCGAACGTGGGACGAGTACGAGTCGCGGGCCTTCCAATACTTCAGCCGGAGTTGGTCGAACTGCTTTTGAAACTCGGCCGTGATCGGTTCCGTGACGCCGGCGAGCAGCTCCTGCTTCTTCTCGGCGGACACGCCGGCGCGGAGGGCGGACTCGCGCTTCCGCTGTTCGGCGAGGTAGGCGTCGTGCGCGGAGCGGTCCTTCGGCGTGAACTTCAGGTTCGACACCACAACATCGTGCAGCGCGCAGAGTGCTTCGCGGAAGCGGACGGGGTCGCGGAGGACGCCGACGAACCCGACCTTATCCCGCCGCAGGTTCGGCGCGAGCGACACCGCCAGCGACTTCGCCGAGCGGGCGACTTCGCTGCGACCGCGGTATGCGACGGCGAGGTGCATGGTCCACTCCCCCTCCTCTTGCGGGAGGAGGTCAGGGGGAGGGGGTTGGGGAGAGGGAACCATTCCCCCTCACCCCTGACCCCTCTCCCGCCAGGGGAGAGGGGGACAAAATCAAGGAGGAAGGCCGTGCGGTGCCGACTTCACCGTCCCGACCGAGGGCGTTCACCGAGCTGGGCCAGGGCACCCCTGACCCAGGAACATCGGTTGACTCAGCGAAGGTCAGGGGTGCCCTGGCCCAGCACCAAGAAAAACGCCTTCGGGGTCGCACGCGAGAGCAACGTCACCCGCGACGGAACATCGCGGAAACTGGCTCGGCGACCGACACGACCTTCCTCCAAGTTCATCAAGGTCGTGCGGCCTCGCCCGGGGGGGGTGGGGGAACACCCCCCAACGGGGGTGGGGGCGGCCGTGGGGTTTCTACATCGT
>JBBRUO010000154.1:0-11216 GCA_038247725.1 Gemmatales bacterium | reverse complement strand
AGTCGCCGGCGGTGTGGGTGCCCAGGTCGGGCACGGCGATGCCCAGCCGGGTGACCATCCGGTCGAAGACGTCGCGCATCAACGTCAGGTGTTCGGGGCGGCCCAACCCGGTGACGAAGCGGGTCGGGTTCCGGCCGTGGGGGACGGCGTCCTCGGACTCGATGCCGATGAGCGGTCGGAGGGCGGCATCGCGTCGGAGTTCTTCGAGGCCGGCTTCGGTGGTGGGGTGGCGGAGGAGGATGGACAAGAGCAGCACGCCCCAGAGAACGCGGACGGAATAGGTGTCGCAACCGCGGTGACGGCAGGCCTGGAGGGCGGCGAGCAAGGGCCCGTCGGGGATGGCTTCGAGGGCCTGGCGGATGGTGCCGAGGGAAGGCGAAGCCTGCATCTCGTCCCAGGCGAAGAGGGGTTTGCGGACGTCGAGGATCACGGCGAATCTCCGGGGAACGGATGGCTCCCGAGGAGACGCGCAACCCTTCCCCGCCTAACGGTGGTCTTGGGGTAGAAATCCGAGAAAAGCCGCGTTCCGGCCGCGCGGACGGCGAAATCCCCGGCGTTGCTGGGGGACGGCCATTTCCAGAGGTGCCGAATCCCCTACGATTCCCCGCGCGGAATGAAACGCGCAAGTGCCTCCACCTCACGGCTTCCGTTGCGATATCTGCGCTGGCTTCGGCTACAATCACGCGAATCGCTTCCGCTGCCCCATGAGATTGCCCCATGCATCGTGCCCTTGTTGCCCTGCTGCTTACTTCGCCTGTCGTCGTCGCCCAGGAGCCGAAGGCGGTGCCGCCGAAGCACCTGCCGGCGGTAGACAAGATCGTCGCGGCCGAGTTGCCGGACCTCGTGAAACTGTACACGCACCTGCACGCCAACCCGGAACTCTCGCTGCAAGAGGAGAAGTCGGCGGCGCGGATGGCCGACGAGTTGAAGAAGCTCGGCTTCGCGGTCAGTCCCAAGGTCGGCGGGCACGGCGTCGTCGGGGTGTTCAAGAACGGCGACGGGCCGTGCGTCTACATCCGCGCCGACATGGACGCCCTGCCGGTGACGGAGCAAACCGGCGTGCCCTACGCCAGCAAGGCCCGCGGCACGAACAGCGCCGGGGCCGAGTGCGGCATCATGCACGCCTGTGGGCACGACATCCACATGACCTGCTTCGTCGGCACCGCCCGCACCCTGGTGGCGATGAAGGACCAGTGGGCCGGCACCCTGGTGATGGTGGCGCAACCGGCCGAGGAGATCGGCGTCGGGGCGCGGGCGATGATCGCCGACGGCCTGTTCAAGAAGTTCCCGAAGCCGGACTTCTGCCTCGCCCTGCATTCCGACGCCCGCATCCCCGTCGGCCAGGTGGCGTTCACCGAGGGGCTCGCGCTGGCGAACGTGGACACGGTGGACCTGCTCATCAAGGGCAAGGGCGGGCACGGCGCGGCCCCGCACACCACCGTGGACCCCGTGGTGCTGGCGGCGAAGGTCATCCTCGACTTGCAGACTATCGTCAGCCGCGAGGTGAACCCGACCGACCCGGCGGTGGTGACGGTCGGCAGCATCCACGGCGGCACCAAGCACAACATCATCCCGAACGAGGTGCGATTGCAACTGACGGTCCGCACGACGAAGGATAGCGTCCGCGACCAGGTGCTGAAGGCCATTGACCGCATCGCCAAGGGGCACGCGGCCACCGCCCGCGCCCCGGAGCCCGAGATGAAGGTTCACCTCGAGGAGTACACCCCGGCCACGTTCAACGACGTGAAGTTGACCCGCCGCGTGGTCCCGGTGCTGCGGGGGGTGCTGGGCGAGGCGAACGTGAAGGAGCGGCCGCCAATCATGGGCGGGGAGGACTTCGGCCGCTTCGCCCAGAGCGGCGCGCCGATCTTCCTCTACTTCCTCGGCACCATCTCTCCGGAGAAGTACGCGGCGAGCGTGAAGCCGGGTGGCCCGATCCTGCCGAGCCTGCACTCGGACGGGTTCGCCCCGCTGCCGGAGCCGAGCGTCTCGAACGGCGTGCGTACAATGACGAGTGCGGTCCTGGAGTTGTTGGGGAAGAGGTAACTCGGCCCCGCGGTCACTTCGCCACACTGCCGTCGGGTTGCAGCTTCGTCAGGTACGCGTGCCAGTCGGCCTCGAACGCGGCGGCCGGTTGGCCGACCCACACCTCGAAGGCGGTCAGCGGGTCGGTGCCGGTGTTGACCGCCTTCAGGTACTCGTCGAGTTCCTTGCCGCCGACCAGCCGCCGCTCGAACGTCAGGTAGAAAGCGGCCGCCCAGGCGGTGCGGTAAGTGCGGTCGCTAACGGCCAACTCGCTGGCGTGCGCCGCCAGGAACCCGCGCGGGCCGGCGCGGAGCAGGTCGGCCAGCGGCAGTAGCTCGCCCGCGCCCATCTTCTTGGCCAAGCCGTCCTTCACCCGCTTCAGCCGTTCCGGGTCGGCGTGGCCGATCCGCAACTCGCCGGCCTCGATGAGCGGGTTCTCGAACACCTGGGCCAGCCCCTCGTTCAGCCACAGCGGCAGTTCGCCGGTGCCCTTCCCGGCCTTCACGTCGGCGGCCGGCCGCGGCGGGAACACGAACGTGGTGGCGTAGGAGTGGAACGCCTCGTGGTACAGGATGCCGAAGAGCCGGCGGGTGGCGTCGTCGAACGCCTTCTCGTTGTCCCGGTCGGCAGCCAACACCTTCTGCTGCTCCCTTCGCGCGGCGGTCAGGAACCGGTCCAGTTCCGCCTTGCTCCCCTTGTACTGCTCGCGGACCTTCTTCTCGTACTCGGCCACGCCGGACATCTGCTGGGCGTGCAGGACGCGGGTCTCCCGCAGTTCGTCACTGAGTCGGCGGAGGTCGGTGCCGACGAGGATGCGGTTCGCCGCCGGGTCGTACACGGCCGGGTTCAGCACCGCGTCGGACGACTGATTCAGCCGCCGCCGGTAGTGGCCCAAGTCGCCGGTCAACTCCACCCGCGTGGACCGATCCGAGTTGTGGCGGGGGGGCAAGATGCGGGCGAAGCAGGTGAAGATCTGTTCCAGCCGGATGGCGGCTCGGCGGGTCACTTCGTCCGGGGCGGCGGACGTGAGGAGGAATCGCTCGCCGTCGTACCGACAAGCGGGGGTGCCGTTCCAGTCGAGTTTCTTCAGGTCCAGGTTGTTCATGCGGTCCCGCTCGCCGGTGCCGTCGGTGTCCAGCGCGTCCAGTTTCGCCCGCAGGCCATCCCGTTCGGTGTCGGTCAACCGATTCACCCCGCCGGGGCGGATCTCCTTGGCGGCGAAGTAGGTGGTGAAGGTGAACGTCGGTTTGCCGGGGGTCTGCTTGACGGCGCGGAAGTGCATGCCGTCCGGCACCTCCTTCAGGATCAGCCCGCGGTACACCGCCCCGTTCGTCAGCGTCACCACGTCCACCGGCCAGTTGTTCCGCGGCCCGACCGGCGGTTGGGCGAATGCGGGTAGCACGAGGAGGAAGAGAATTGAAAAGAGGACCGCCATGAGGGGTGCCCCGCCGACGCGAACCCGTTGGCGATGGCCCGTCGTGTGCCGCGAGGGGTACGCAACCCGCCTCCCCTCGTGGAGGTGAGGTCGGCGGCGAAGCCGCCAGGAGGGGAGATGTCTTCTGCTTGTTAACCCGCAGCGCAAGCAAGGGGCGTGCGGCCAAGGATCGGCCAGTCGCTCCCGGCCCCGACAGGGTTTGGTCCCTCGCTCGCGCGTCGGGCTAACAAGACAAGAACCTCCCCCCAAGCCGAGTTCCACTCGGCGACCTCCCCTCCACGAGGGGAGGTGGAAGACCGGCTCGCCCGCAACGCGACGGGACACACCCAGCGGATTCGCGTCGTCGGGGAACCCCTCGTCCGTCTTCGCGTTCATGGTTCGTCCTCCAGGTATTACCCCTATTCTGACCGACACCCGGTCGGCGGGAAACCACAATCGCGGCGGTACGACTCATGGCGGTGAACGACTTGGTGGTGGCCGTCACCGGCGCGAGCGGGTCGGCCTACGGCGTCCGGTTGGTGGAAGTGCTGCTCCGTGCCGGGCGGACGGTGCATCTCGTCATCAGTCCCGCTGCCACCGAGGTGTTCGCCCGCGAACTCGGCCGCGACATCCCCCTCGACCCGAAGTTCTTCGACCCCGCCGCGCTGCTGGGCGACCGCGCCGCCGGGCTGGACCTGTCCCGTCTGGTGTACCACAACGTGCGAAACTTCCAGGCCGGCATCGCGAGTGGGTCGTTCCTCACCGGCGGCATGGCCGTCTGCCCGTGCAGCATGGGCACCGTCGCGGCCGTCGCCCACGGCACCAGCCAGAACCTCATTCACCGGGCGGCGGACGTGCATCTCAAAGAGCGGCGGAAGCTGATCCTGGTGCCGCGCGAGACGCCGTTGGGTCTGATTCAGTTGCGGAATCTGGTCGCGGTGGCCGAGGCCGGGGCGGTGGTGCTGCCCGCGATGCCGGCCTTCTACACCCTGCCGAAGACGGTGGAGGACATGGTGGACTTCGTCGTCGGGCGGGTGTGCGACCAGTTCGGCGTCGAACACGGGCTAGTGAAGCGGTGGGGCACGCCCGGCGGCGGCGGGGCGAGCGATTGACTACCCCTTCGCACGGGCGGCGGACGCCTCGGCGACGCGGATCAAGTCCGCCAGTTTGCCGGCGCGGTAGATGCGGCCCTCGATGACCATCCACACCACCGACTCATCCACGGGCGGTAGCCACGTCGCCACCCCGCCCAGGCCGGTGCCGACCGCCGCCGCGAACGCCGGCCGCGAGTCGAACGGCAGGCGGCGCTCCCACCGCAAGCGGATGGTCAACCGGCGGTCGTCCCGGAACCGGATCTGGTACTCGCCCAGCCACGGCAGCCCCGGTTTGTCGGCGTGTTCCTCCGCCCCTTGCAACTGAGCGAGCAGCGCCGGGAAGTCGGCCGGGAGCATCCGGATCGGGCCGACGTCCTCGCCGCCGTCGGGCCGGTTCAGCAGTTGCACGCGGATGTCCGCCACGTCCGCCGGGTCGATCTGATCCGCGCTCAGGCCGAGTGGGGTGGACACCCACGAGAGGAACAGCGCCGCCACCCCGACGACCGCCGCGATGGACAGCACCGCCAGGAAGAGGATCAGTTTCACGTTCACGGAACCGCGGCGGGTGGTCATGGTGGTGGCATCCGGCGAGAGACGAGGCAAGAATTATTCATAGCCGTCGTGACCGTCGCCCGGTGACTCCGCCGCCTTCTTCAGCACGAAAATGACCTCGTGGGCGTTCGCCCGCATGAGCGGCATGTCGAACCGGAGTGTCGGGCGGACGGCGAGCAGCAGTTCCAGCATCGCCGGCTGGTCCCACACGTGGAAGTGGATGCTGTAGTCGGCCTTCATGTAGTGGTCGGCGTGCGCGGCGATGGCGGCCGGGTCGGTCAGGTGGTGGACGGCGGCCGCGAACTCCTCGAAGTGTTGCCGGCGGGACCGCTCCGGCCCGTGCGCGTGGTCGTCCCACAGGTGTTGCAGCGGGGTGACGGGGCGGGGCGCGTCGAAGGTGAACCGCTTGTCCGGCAGGGCCATGTACAGGAGGCCGCCCGGTTTCAGCACCGCGAAGAACCGGCCGAGCGTGCCGATGGGGTCTTGCGTGTGTTCGAGGAAGTGGTTGGCGATGAGGAAGTCTTGCGAGGCGTCGGCGACGGTGCGGAGCGTCTCCCCGTCGTCGATCACGGCCACGTCCACCAGGTTTTTGTCGCCCAGGTCCGGGTAATGCTGTAGCAGGTCCGACTTGCTCATCCGGTCCACGTACGTCACGGTCGCGGCGGCGGACACGGGCAGCGGGTTGTGCAGCGCCCCGATCTCCAGGCCGGACCCGCGGAGGAACTCGCGGGCGATCCGCGCGTGAAGCCGGGCGGCCGGGTCGCCGGCGAACGGCTTCCTCACCCGGTGCCAGGCGCGGCGGGCGACGGCGATCATGGTCCGAACTCCGGGAGGTGGGGGAGCGGATTGTGCCGCGCCCGCCGGCGGACTTGCAAGCCGAAGTGGGTCAGGCCCGCTGCGGTTCGCCGGCGACGGCCACCCGCTCGGCCGGGAACAGCGTCCGGCTGAGGACGGCGTGCGCGGCGAACAGGGTGACGGAGAAGCCCAGGTCGCTCGCCAGCGTGGCCCGGTGGAACGGGATCGCTTCGACGTAGCAGGTGAGCAACCCGGCGGCGGTCATCGGATACGGCAACGCCTGGGCCAGCCACGCGTGGAAGTTCGTCAGCAGGAAGAACGGCACCCCGGCGACGGCCGCCACGCCGACGATCTTCAGCGGCTGTTCCGTCGTCCGCAGCAGCAGGCCGAACAGCGGGTACAGGGCGAACGCCACATACACGATCCCCATCGGCCGATAGTCCGCGTGCAGGTCGTGGCCGACGTAGTTGAACAGGTCGAACGTCAACTTCGCGAGCAGGGCGACGACGAACGCGGGGAGCAGGCCGGCCCGCGCGCCGAGGAACAGGCCGATGGCCCCGAACGCGGCGAAGTTCCACGGGCGGTACGACTCGGGCAGTGCCGACACCACCACGGCCGCCGCCGCGAACAGCACGCCGAGCGCCAACGTCATCGGGCGGAACCACTGCGAACGGGGGGCGGACATCGGTGGGCCTCGGTCGGGTGCGCGAACGGAAGAAATGATAGTAGTAGCAGGACGCCGGCCGGTCGCAAGGCGGGTAAAATACCGACAGGGGACGAGCGAACCATCTGGAATGCCGCACCCGCGCCGTCGCGGTTCGCCAACAGAGGACACCACCATGCCGAACCCAGTACTCGACGACGACCGCATCGGGTTGCCCACGGCCGGCACGGCGGTGGCCGTCCCGCCACCGCCCGTCCCGCCACCGGTCCCCGACGCCGAGCCGTTCCTCCGCGAAGGGGAGACCGACCTCGGCCGGCCGCCACAGATTCCGGCGGATTCCCGGCCGCTGTCCGACGCCGACCTGCGTCTACTCCGCGAGGCCGACGAGCAGCAGGCGCTGCGCGATCTGGCCGAGGCGGAAGAACTGCTCGTCTCCGACCCGTCGGTCAAGTGGGTCGGCTGGTTCGCCCACCCGCTGGCGGCGGCGTTCCTCGTCGGCTCGGCCGGTCTGCTGGGGCTGTTCCTGTACTCGCAAGTCCTCGGCATCCTGGCCAACCCCGCCGCGCAACCGGCGTGGGCCCAGTATCTGGGTTACGCCGGGGTCGCGGTGTGCGGCGTGGCGGTGCTTTACGCGATGGGCCGGATGCTGCTGCTGTTCGTGAAACTGCAACGCAACCGCCAACTGCGGCTCGCCGGGCTGGAGGAGTTGAACAAGCGGACCCGCCTGCGGTGGCTGGCGCACGCCAAGACGGCCGAGGCCAAACAGCGGCTCGAAGAGTACCTGACGACGTATCCGATCGGCACCGAGAAGGAGCGGAAGAAGTTGCTCGCCGTCGGCGTCACGCCGGAGATCGCGGTGCAGTTGGCGAAAGTGCGGGACGACCTGCTCGACCCGGCCAAGTTCAGCAGCAGCGGCGAGTGGTTCGACCGGTTCCGCACCGGCTTCCAGGCGAAGTTGGACGAGGCCGCCGCCACCCGCGTCAACTACTGGGCGAAGCGGACGGGCTTGGTGACGGCCCTGGCCCCGAACGCGATGGTCGATTCCGCCGCCAGCCTGTACTTCGGGTTCACCTTGCTGTCGGACCTGTGCCAGGTGTACAACCTCCGCACCGGCAGCACCGGCACGGCGGTGCTGCTCGGCCGGGTGTTCTTCAACTCGTACCTCGCCGGGCAGTTGAACGAGTGGGAGAAGTTGACCGAGGAGCAGTTGAACCAGCTCATGGCCCCGCACGGCCCGCTGTACGAGTTGACCGCCGCACGGGTGTTCTCGAAGGTCGGGGCGAAGGCCGCCAGCGGCATGCTGAACTACTTCCTGCTGATGCGGCTCGGCCGCTTCGCCTGCCGCCTGCTGCGGCCGGTGGGGTGAGGCGGTCACATGGTCTGGACATCCTAACTTATCCACATGCCCCGCACGCTCATCGTCACCGACGCCTGGCACCCGCTGGTGAACGGCGTCGTCCGCACCCTCGACACCACCGTCCGCACCCTGCGGCAGATGGGGCACACTGTCGAAGTGGTGGAACCGTCCGGATTCCCGCAAATCGGGGTGCCGTTCTACCCCGAAATCCGCGTCTGCTTCCCGTGGCCGCACCGCGTCTTCGACCGCATCCACCGGTTCCGGCCCGACCACGTTCACATCTCCACCGAAGGCCCGTTGGGCTTGCTCGCCCGGCGGTTCTGTGTATCGCACGGCTGGCGGTTCAGCACCTCGTACCACACGAAGTTCCCAGAATACCTACACACGCTGGCCCACGTGCCGACCGGGTGGACGTTCCGCTTCCTGCGGTGGTTCCACAACGGCGGGTCGTCGCTGATGGTCGCCACGCCAAGTCTGGAAGCGGAGTTGAAGGGGCGGGGTTTCACGGCCCCAATCCGCCGCTGGTCGCGGGGCGTGGACCTGGGCACGTTCCGCCCACGCCCGCGGGCCGACCTCGGCTTCCCCCGCCCGGTGCTGCTGTACGTCGGCCGCGTGTCCGCGGAGAAGGGGATTGACGAGTTCCTGAAACTGGACACGCCCGGCACGAAGGTGGTGGTCGGCGACGGCCCCGCACGGGCGGACCTGGAGCGGCGTTACCCGGCGGTGAAGTTCCTCGGTTACCGCAAAGGCGAGGCACTGGGCGAGTGCTACGCGGCGGCGGACGTGTTCGTCTTCCCCAGCCGCACCGACACCTTCGGGCTGGTGGTGATCGAGGCGCTCGCCAGCGGATTGCCGGTCGCGGCGTTCCCGGCGACGGGGCCGATCGACATCCTCACGCGGCCGGAACTCGGCTGTACGAACGACGACCTCGGCGCGGCGATCCGCACGGCCCTTCAGTACGGTGACCGCGCCGCCTGCGCCGCCGAGGGGGCGAGCTACACCTGGGCGCGCAGCACTGGGCAGTTCGCGGGGAACCTGGTGCCGGTGCGGTGAGTCGGATTGCCGTCGATGGAGCCTTTTGTGCTCATCGTTGCAATCGGGAAACACTTTCCCGCCCCGCGGAAAATCGTGTCCTACATTGATCCCAGCCAACTCAATTCGCTGAGGCCACACCCATGCTTTCCGGTCCGACAATTATCCTGACGCTGAAAGTTCTCGTTTCCGCCGTCACGGTGCTGTTCGTGGCGGCGGTGGTCGCCATCGGTACCGGGCGGAAGAAGCTGCACGGTCGCATCAACACGGCCTTCTTCATCCTGACCATGACAACGGTCATCGGGTTCGAACTGCTGCTCCGGCTGGGCACGGACATGACCGCGACCTTCTCCCCGGAAGCCCTGCAGGCGCTCCGCGTCCACCTCTACTTCGCGATCCCGTCGGCCGTGCTGCTGCCGCTCATGTTCCTGTCCGGCAAACTGCACTGGAAGTTTCTGCACGCCGCGATGGGCTGCCTGTTCACCGTCTTGTGGGTGGGCACGTTCGTGACCGGGGTTTTCTTCCTACCGCACGACGGGTAAGGTCGCGGCATGACTGCCGCCCCGTCCGACCCGTCCCCGCTCGAACTTGGCCAAGCCGCCGCCGCGCGCTTCGGCGGGGTGGACTGGTCGGTGGACGTGGACGAGACGCTGGCGGCGGAAGCCGAGGCGGTGCCCGCCACCGCCGTCGCCCAAGTGCCCGAAGCCAAAGTCGAAACCCGCCCGCAGGTGCTGTTCCCGTCCTCGGTGCAGACGCCGACCGAAACCCCGCCGTCGCCGCTCCAGATCGTCGAAGCCATGCTGTTTGTTGGCGGGCCGCCGCTGACGGCGGAGAAGGTTTGTTCCGCCGTGCGCGGGCTAACACCGGAGCGGGTCCGCGAGTTGATCGACGAACTCGGCCGCAAGTACCGCCGACAGAATCGGCCGTACACGGTGCAACAGCAGGGCGACGGGTTCGCGCTCATGGTGAAGCCGCAGTACCGGGCGCTCCGCGAGAGGCTGTACGGCGGGCCGAAGGAGGCGCGGCTGAGCCAACCGGCGCTCGACGTGCTGAGCCTGATCGCCTACCGCCAACCCATCCCGACGGCCGAAGTGGAATCGCTCCGCGGCGCGGACTCGATCGGCGTGATCCGGCAACTGGTGCGATTGGGCCTGATCGCGGTCGTCGAACGCGGCGGCGAGGCCGGCACCAAGTACGGCACCACCCCGCGATTTTTGGAGCTGTTCGGGCTGAGTTCGCTCGAAGACCTGCCGAAGTTGGGGGAGTGAGAAACCGTTCCCCTGCGACTGGCGGCGGAGCGAACCGCTTTCGCCGATACGCGGGGCCAGGACGGCTCCGACGAACAGCCATCCAGTCGGGGACCGGACCTCAGGTCGAGGGCGGTCGCAAGTACAGAAAACCAGCGGCACGATGACGGGAGCGGGTGCGAAGATGGCACCGCCGAGTCCGTCCGGGTGGTGATCGGTTCTACCTCTTGGCGACCCCACGCCCTCGTGAGCGGCACTCGTGCCGCGGTCCGGCCCGCCGCCGTTTCTTGAGCGGACGCGCCGGACCCGGCCGCAGCCCTTCGGCCGGTCTTCAGGAACCCGACTGGGCCTTTCTGGATGTCAGCCGCGTCCACTCGACACGGTACCGCTCGAACGCCTCTCGGCCGGCGTCCGTGAGCCGGTATTCGGTGACCGGTTTCCGGTCGGCGATCCGCTTGCTCTCCGCCACGTAGCCGGCGGCGACCAGTTTGGCTGCGTGAGCGGAGAGGTTGCCACGGGTCAGTCCGGTTGTCCCGAGGACGAAAGTGAAGCTCGCCGATCCACATTCATTGAGGACCGAGACGATGGCCAGTCGGGCGGGTTCGTGGATGACGGGATCGAGGTCCGGCGGTTCGGGTGCGGTCACGCCTGCACCTCCGCCGTCCCATTCTCGGCTCCGGTGGGCTCGACGGATCGCACCCACCTCGCCCAGCGGTAGTGGAGCGAGGCGGTACCGATCGCCACCAAGGGCAGGGAGGCGAAGCTCAACAGGACCAGGTCGGCGCGGAGAAAAAACGGCGCGAAGGCCAGGGCCACGCACCCCGCGAATAGCAGGTCCTCCCAGAGCCGGAAGGCGGCGAATCGGCCCACGAAGAAGAGCGCCCCGATGAGCGGGCCGACCCCCAGGGCGGCGAGTATTGCCGCGTTCGACATGCGTTCAAAGGCGACCATCCAGCCGACGATCGCGACGATCTGGACGAGGACACTCGCAAGGACGATGATCGCCACCCGCCGGGGCTGGGCGAGGGCCGCCCGT